>NZ_JAVRCI010000009.1:0-157681 GCF_034530835.1 Nostoc sp. DedQUE12b
ACCACCGAAACAGTTGAGCGATGAATAGTTTGTTTGGTAATTGGGCCAGCACCCTCAGAAAAAATTCTTTATTGCTGGTTCTTTCAATGGTGCTGCCAACGTTTGGAATTAGTAATTCTGTGTTGGCAGCAGAGCGGATTTATGCATCTTATTCAGCTTTAGAGCTTTCTATTTCAGTCAGGACTTTAGAGAACTACGCTAAAACAGGTGTAATTAACGAAGACTTAGCAGCCTATCAGCGATATCTGCCTTTAGAACAGCTTCAAGAATTACGGCGGATTTTGCTTAATCGTGTGAAAGTTAGTCCAGTAGTAGTTTCGCAACTTCTCTACACACCCCAAGGAGAATTTTTACTGCATCGATTGGCGCAAGTAATTAAAACCAATCAGCCAGAACCAGGATTGAGTACTTTGCGTTCGGCGCTAATTTTAGCCTCTGGTGAATCGGGAGGCTTGACACTTTTAAATGTGTTGCGTAAATATCCCACCAGCAGTATTCGCCTTGATGTCGCCGAAACTTTCGAAATAGCTACGGAATTGGAGAAACTTGTTAACCAAACCCATCAAGCGATCGCAGTTGTTTCCCAAAAGTCTAAAATAGAAGCTGAGAGCATTTCTCAACCAAATTTCTCGCAATTGCCCGATTTAAAGGTTCCGGGAAAATTTCAGTCGCAAAAATACATCCTGAAGTTTTTCGACTCAACCCGCAATCGACTTTTATTGACTGATGTTTACATTCCCAATGCCCAAAAGGCTGCACCAGTAATTGTCATTTCTCACGGCTTGGGTTTAGACAGCAGTAACTTTCAATATTTAGCCACTCACTTAGCTTCTTACGGATTTGCTGTCGTTGTTCCCAATCACCCTGGTAGTGATGCGAAACAATTACGTTCTCTCTTAAAAGGACGCGCTATTGAAGTAGCAGAACCAAGCGAATTTCAAGACCGACCTTTGGACATAACATATATACTGAATCAATTGCAAAAAGGTAATCAATTTGATTCACGGTTTAAAGGTCGCCTAAATCTGCAACAAGTCGGAGTATTTGGTCAATCTTTGGGAGGCTACACAGCCTTAGCCCTAGCAGGCGCTAAAATCAACTTTGAGCAGCTAAAACAAGACTGTCAACCAGCAGCACTCCAAAATACCTGGAATATGTCCTTACTGCTCCAGTGTCGCGCTTTAGAATTGAGCATCAGCAAGTCTGGCAAAGATTATAACCTGCGGGATGAGAGAGTAAAAGCTGCGATCGCAGTTAATCCTATTACTAGTTCAATTTTTGGCAAAGCTGGCTTAAGTCAAATCAAAACTCCAGTGATGATTGTCAGCAGTAGTGATGATACTGTTGCACCAGCTTTATCCGAGCAAATTTTACCTTTTTCCTGGTTAACGAATCCCCAAAAGTATCTCGTCATGCTTGTTGGTGGCACACACTTCTCCATCATTGGCAATGCAAATCCTGCAAATCAACAAGTAGCATTACCTGCTGATATGATTGGTGATGCTTCTCAAGCGCGTCGTTACATGAATGTTTTAAGTTTACCTTTCTTCCAAACATACATTGCAGGCAGGCCGCAATACACACCCTACCTAAACGCCGCTTACACTCAAAGCATTTCTAGTAAGCCTCTTGGCTTGAGTCTCGTTAAGTCATTGAATACAACTGAATTAGCACAATTATTGGATATCAAAGCAGCCAAACTCGTTCAAAAAAAAGTTCCCAACACCATAGTCAGCTTCGGATTTTGGATGTTGGATATTGGTGTTGCGTTGCTGCATGTAATGATTTTTATTTGATTTGTACAGACGTAATTAATTACGTCTGTAGAGTTGATTTTCACCTTTATAAAATCAGAGGCTCAATTTTTGCTACGGAAGCCTTGCCACGTTATTAGACCATCCTCTAATTATTTTCACTTACATTAGTAACTGTAAAAAGCGTAACAAGCACAGATAGATACGATCGCATTCATACTTCTCG
This sequence comes from Nostoc sp. DedQUE12b, assembly GCF_034530835.1. NCBI lineage: Bacteria > Bacillati > Cyanobacteriota > Cyanophyceae > Nostocales > Nostocaceae > Nostoc > Nostoc sp. DedQUE12b. Next base: position 1,981 of record NZ_JAVRCI010000009.1, read on the forward strand.
ACCTATACTTTAAAGAAATATGACATTTAATTACGCTATTTTAAAACTAGCTTTACATAAGTTAAGTTATGAGCCAGCCGGAATATACTACAGCCCAAGCTACTGCCCTGACTAACCACGATCGCAAACCCATTCACATACCTGGCTCTATTCAACCTCATGGCATTCTCCTGGCACTCAGTAATCAGTTAGAGATACTGCAAGTTAGTAACAATACCCAAGTGTATTTGTGTAAAGCTCCAGAAGATTTGCTCAGTAAACCTTTGAGCTATTTACTTGAACCTCAGCCAGTGGAAATTGTCAAGCAGTGCTTAGTAAAAAAGGTTGGCAGCGCTAATATTTTTAAAGTATTAATAAATACTTTATATGGAGAAATATACTTTGATGCTATTGCTCATCGTACAGAAGAAGCTGTGATTCTGGAGCTAGAACCAACTGACTCGGAATTTGAGATGAGTTTCTTAAACTTTCATAGTTTTGCGAGTGAAGCGATCGCTAAAATGCAAAAGACATCGAATTTGGGAGAATTTTTGCATTTAGTAGCTGAAGAAGTCCAAAAAATCATCGGTTTCGACCGGGTGATGGTTTATCAATTTGACGAGTCAGAAGCGGGTTCTGTGGTTGCAGAAGTTAAACGGGAAGATTTATCACCTTATTTAGGACTCCACTATCCCGCTACAGATATTCCAGCGCAGGCTAGGGAGTTATACACGCGCTGCTTTCTGAGATTTCTCCCCGATTTGACTGCCGAACCTGTCAAACTAGTTCCAACGGAAAATCCGACAACACATCAGCATCTTGACTTAAGCTACTGTCTGCTGCGGAGTTTTGATTGGTGTTGTACTGAATATCATCAAAATATGGGGGTGAAGGCTCTTTTAGTGATTTCAATTATTCAAGAGCAGAAACTTTGGGGATTAATATCCTGTCACCATCAAACACCAAAGTATATTTCTTACGAAGTCCGCAAGATGTGCGAATTTTTGGGACAGATTGCATCTTCAGAATTAGCACACAAAATTAGTAACTCGGAATGGGATTATAAAGTAAAACTCAAATCGCTACAGTCTGAGTTTCTAGAATCTATTTCCCAAGCAGACAATTTTATCGATGCCCTCATCAAACCGGAAATCCGCTTGCTCGATCTTGTTAGTGCTTCAGGAGCGGCGGTTTGTCTGGATAATGAAATTACCCTTGTGGGAACAACACCGAATATTGATGAAGTTCGGGCACTCATTGAATGGGCGAATACCCAAGTTAGTGACAATCTGTTTGCTACTGATTCTCTGCCGAAGCTTTACCAAGAAGCACTAGTATTTAAAGATACTGCTAGTGGCTTGTTGCTACTGCGGATTTCTAAAATTCGGCGCTATTATATCCTTTGGTTTCGCCCTGAAGTTCTTCAAACGGTACACTGGGCAGGAAATCCACAAGAATCCATGCAAGCACAGGCAGACGGTAGCTATACCCTGTCTCCCCGAAAATCCTTTGAACAATGGCAAGAAACGGTTAGATTAACTTCTCTACCCTGGAAAGCTTGCGAACTTGACAGTGCGATCGCTTTGAATAATGCGATCGTTGGTATTGTACTCTCGAAAGCGGATGAATTAGCTAAAATCAACCTGGAGTTAGAGCGCAGCAACCAAGAACTAGCATCCTTTGCCTACGCCGCTTCCCATGACCTCAAGGAACCTTTGCGAGGCATTTATAACTTCTCGACAGTGCTGCTAGAAGACTATGCCCAAGTATTAGATGATGATGGAATTGAGTGCTTGCAAACAGTGGTATCCTTGTCTGTACGCATGGAAACTCTGATTAATGCTCTGCTGCGGTTATCGCAGTTAGGACAAGCACAACTGCGTTTGCAAGCAACTGACCTCAACGAATTACTCAACCAAGTAATTGACATTTTTCGTGCTAGTCGTCAAGATTCTGGGCTTATGGATATTCGCATTCCTCGGCCTTTACCAACAGTTTTGTGCGATCAAGTGCTGGTTAATGAAGTCTTCAGTAATCTGCTTGGTAATGCGTTCAAATACAACGAGAAAGCAGAGCAATGGGTTGAGATTGGCTACTTTTCTCAAGAAGAGGCAGAGGAGCAGGGGGAGACAAGGGGAATAACCCATGCCCCATGCCCAATATTTTATATCCGAGATAATGGTATTGGAATTCCATACCATCACCTAGAAACTATCTTTAGATTATTTAAGCGGCTCCATTCCCAGGAAAAATACGGTGGAGGAGCCGGTGCTGGACTAGCTATTGTTAAGAAGATTGTTGAGCTTCATAACGGTAAAATTTGGGTGAAATCTACTGTAGGCGTTGGCTCAATTTTTTATTTTACGTTGGAATAGTTTAAGATAATGACTAAATATATATTTTTGTTAAGCTCTTTTAAGACTACGAATGACAAAAAAACTTCATGAACCGCTGCTCGTTGTTGAGGACAGCAATGAAGATTTTCGGATGCTGCAACGTCTGATGCGGCGTATGTCCGTCCAGAACCCCATACACCGTTGTACTAATGGGGATGAGGTTTTAGAGTTCCTCTATCAACTGGGGAACAATGCCTACACGAAGGGCGAAGACCCACCTAACCCTAAAGTAGTATTACGACCCTCTGTAATCTTGCTCGATCTGAATTTGCCAGGTATTGATGGGCGTGACATTTTAGATCGGCTCAAGCAAGATAAGACTTTCAAGGGAATCCCCATCGTTGTTTTTACCACATCATCTAACCCCAAGGATATTGAATTGTGCTACCAAAAGGGCGCAAATGGATATCTGGTAAAACCGATGGATGCTCAGGAACTAAAAAAGACGATCCAGGCATTTGTAGACTACTGGCTTGAAGCCAATACGCCGCCTGTGTTGGATTAAGTTGTTTATTTTTTGTTGATGTAACAGTAAGGGAAAAACGATAATAAAGGAGACGGCTCAGAGGACACAGAGACACTTTCCTCTTTGGGTCACTGTGTCTGCTTGTCTCTGTTAGATTCCTTTTTCCGATTTTTCTATTTTTTGACTATTTGGTATTTCTTTAGGATTACTAAAGAATTTAGATTTTATTTACACTTATTTTATATTATTTTTAGAATTATGCAAGAAAACACAATCTGGATAAAAGGGATCTATATGGCTCCCTGATCCTCATAACCTTATGTTGGACACATGGACGCTACTTATCATCGATGATTGTGCCGCAGATCGGAAAATCTATCGTCGATATCTTTTGAAAGATCCGCACCAGTCCTACCAGATTTTGGAGGCAGACTGTGCAGAAGAAGGACTTGCTTTGTGCCAACAAGTACGTTGCGATGTCATTTTGCTAGATTTTTGCCTACCTGATATGAGTGGGTTAGAACTTTTTGATCGCATCCAGCAGGAGATATTTAAGACTTCTATCCCCGTGATTATGTTGACAGGGCGCGGCGATGAAGAAATCGCTGTGCAGGTAATGAAACGGGGTGCTTTGGATTATTTAGTTAAGCAACATCTTACACAAGATGTGCTGCAACTAGCAGTCCGCAACGCCATTAAACAATCGTACTTGCAAGCCCAACTGGTTAAAACTCAAGAGAGACAACGCTTAATTGCCACAACTGCTTTACGAATTCGCCAGTCTCTTAATCTAGAGCAAATTTTGAATACGGCTGTAGCCGAAGTACAACAACTTCTAAAGTGCGATCGCGTGATGGTTTATCAGTTTGCCCCAGATACAGATGGTAAAATAGTCGCCTCATCAGTTGAGTCATACAGCACTGTGGCATTGTGCGATCGCGTCGGGGCTAGGACTGGGGAGCAGAGGAGCAGCACTTCGACTACGCTCAGTGACAGAGGAGCAGAGGAGCAGAGGAGCAGGGAGGAAGTTGCAGTAGGTTTTTCTCCTATGCCCCTGCGCCCTTGTGCCCCTCTGCCTCTTGTGCCCAATTCTCAATCCCCAATCCCTTATATCTATGAGCTTGGCTTGTGTAATTGTGTCAATCTAAAAAAGCAATTTAATACTAAGGCAAATCTGGTAGTTCCGATTAATCTGAGCAACAATGGGAACCCAACACCCAAGCTTTGGGGTTTATTGATTGCTCACCATAATTCCGGGGAGCGACAGTGGCAAACTGATGATGCAGAAATGCTCAATGAAGTATCAGTGCAATTAGCGATCGCTATTCAACAGGCGGAATTGTTAGCCCAAACTCAAGCAGCCCTTGCCAAAGAAAAGCAACTCAATGTATTTAAATCCCAAATAATTACAACGGTTTCCCATGAGTATCGAACGCCGCTAACTTCAATTCTGGCTGCGGCATCAACTTTGGTAAAACATAGCCAGCAATTAGATGAGTCCAAACAACAGAGATTTTTAGGAATCATTGAACAGAAAGCAAGGTATATGTCCAAACTCGTGGATAATATGCTTCTGGTTAACCAACTTGAACTGGAAAAACCCAAGTTTCAACCAATCTCAGTCGATTTACTACAATTTTTTTCTGACCTTTTAGAACAAGAGCGAGAAACAGTAGGCGATCGCCACGAATTGATTTTTAAAATTACTGGTAATCATCATGGATTTTGGGGCGATCGCGGACTTTTGCAACAAATTTTTATTAACTTAATGTCCAATGCAATTAAGTACTCTCCAGATGGAGGCAGTGTAGAATTCCACCTGATCGGCAAAGAATCAGAAGTCAGCTTTTACATCAAAGATGGGGGAATTGGTATCCCGATGGCAGATCAAGAAAATTTGTTTCAATCCTTTAGTCGTGGAAGTAACGTTGACACAATTCCTGGTACAGGCTTAGGGCTAGCGATCGCTAAAGCTTGTGTCGAGTTACATAGTGGCAATATTACTTTGTCAAGTGAAGTGGGGCAAGGAACTAAAGTTACAGTTAGCTTACCGAAGATATGCCCAACTGGTCAACTATCCCCATCATCCACTTGATTTAGATAACTTTAAAAAGCATATTGTAATTATTGCTCTTGAATTTCTATCTTGCTAATCAACCATTCTTTGATTGTTTTCCCGCAAGGCTCAGAACTTTGGCAATCATTGACGTTCTCTAAAGAATAAAGCATTTTTACTTTTTTGTTAACGTATTTCTCTGGTTCGCAAACATCAAAGGTTGCACCGACACTTTCATGTACTTTACCATTTTCATCGACAATAGTAACGTAGCATTTTAAGTCCCCGTTTTGCATATCTTTGATAGTACCAGAACTTGGATTATCGTTTTTAATTTCCTTAGATTGATTCTTTTTAGGAGATGTTTTTTCAGTTGATGCTGACTTAATAGTTTTTTTGCTATTATCTAGTTTTACTTGATTTACAGAAATAGATTCAGAATTAGCTTGGGTAGCTGTTGCAGTATTTACTGGATTAACTTTATTCTCTTGAGAAGCACTATTGCCAGAGTTACTACAACTCACAATCAACATAGAGCAAAAAAGCAATGTAGTAGTGAAGATTGATTTTTTCATTTGATTTATGTTCGTAAAAACTATTGATAGTTGTTTTGCTCAAAGCGCTACAGGTAAAATTTTTGATTGTCAATCAAAAATTTCATGAAGTTTTTCATGAGATTTCTTGATTATTACAGTTTTATATCTTGGAAGTTAGAAATGACATCGTGATATTTGCGGAAAATACTCGGCGTTATCTGCATTTTTGGATATTTTCCTGTAAAGTGCTTAGAGAATGTCTTGATACCTATAAAATAATGCTTAATTGAAGAATAATGCAGAATTCAGAATTCAGAATCAAGACGCTTTCTACGACTCGCTATCTGCTTTTTCGGTCAGAATGAATTCTGACTCCTGACTCCTGAATTCTGTTTCGATAAACTTTAATTGCTAAATATTAATGCTTTGAGCATTAAATAAGTATTTAATAGAGTTTAGAAACTGTAAGTATTGATTTTGTGTTATTTCAAGGTTTTCTCAACTTAAACAAACCATTTGACTGGACTTCCCACGACTGCGTAGCGCGGGTGCGAAAATTGTTGCGCCTCAAACGTGTAGGACATGCGGGAACCTTAGATCCAGCAGCAACAGGGGTCTTACCGATCGCACTTGGTAAAGCCACAAGATTATTGCAATATCTGCCAGAAAACAAAGCTTACAAGGCTACGATTCGTCTGGGTATGCGGACTACAACTGATGATTTAGAAGGTGAAATCATTAGTTCTCAAGCTTGTGGTGGATTGAGTTTAGAAGAGGTGAAAACTGCACTGGCACAATTTGAAGGCAAGATTGAGCAAATCCCACCGAATTATAGTGCAATTCAAGTGGACGGGAAACGTCTCTACGACTTAGCACGCCAAGGGAAAATGGTGGAAGTTCCAGTGCGAACAGTGGAAATTTTTCACATAGAAATTTTGGACTGGAGAGAAGGAGATTTTCCCGAATTGGATGTGGCGATCGCCTGTGGATCTGGTACATATATTAGAGCGATCGCTCGTGACTTAGGTGCAATCTTAGAAACTGGTGGCACTCTGGCGGCTTTGATCCGTACCGAAAGCAGTGGTTTCGATTTAACAGATAGTCTCACTTTTACCGACTTAGAAGCTAAATTGCAAGGCGGGACATTTCAACCTCTTGCCTCTGATGCAGCGTTACAACATTTGTTGTCTGTGACTTTACCAGCAACATCTGCTCAAAAATGGTGTCAAGGTCAACGGGTTTCTCTAAATTCTGAGGTTACTGGGATAGTGCGAGTTTATCAAGAAGAGACTCGTTTTTTAGGTGTTGGACAATTACAAGATGAAGTGTTAATTCCTCAAATGGTTTTTGAACCGATTTCTTGAAGGAGAATTCAGAAGTCAGAATTCAGAAGTGGAGCCGGAGACATTCTGCCTCCGGTAAGAATCAAGATGTTCTCTATAAGACGCACCGTATAGCTTGCTTTATTTGCTGCAAGGGTACGCTGACTCGCATTGGAGTCAACTTAAGCTGAATGCCTTTTTAAATCTCGTTTCCAGCCTAGAGGCTGGAAATGCTGCTCCTGGTGGCTCTGCCGCCAGCAAGGGAGGCGGAGCCTCTAAAACAGCATTCCCAGTCGGAGACTGGGAACGAGACAATAGTCGCACACAATTCAATTCTGACTCCTGACTCCTAACTCCTGAATTCTTTCTTGTTAAACCAAATAACTTGTATTAGGTACGATCGCAAAGAAGGCATACTCATACCAAGCAGTCCAGATGAAACTCCGAATCCATCGCTGACGCTTATCGGGACTCAATTCATATTCAAACGCCCCACGAGATACATCAATGGAAGATAGATGAGAGTTGCAACCGCAGCCATGCTGATAAGTAAAACCGTATTTAGAAGCAATACTTTGCACCTTCATTTGAATAGCAAATACCTTACCCGCATGGAGTATGGCATCCCAAGCACGTTTATGTTCAATATCGCGCTGATCGAATCGTAAGGCACGTTCTTCAAAAACATGATCGCGGTAAATTGGTGCTAAATGCACGTGATAAAAACTTGCTGGTAGTTCATAACCAAATTCATTGAATAAATCTATGCCGATGCGAGCCACTTTTAATTCATCAGCGTAATCGATTCCTTTTGACTCCACATCACGAAGAATTTCTGCAAAGTTCGGATAGCTGTGTTTGAGAAAGTCTTGCCCAAAAAACTCTAAGGTTTCCCATGCTAGTTGTGCAAATAATTGGGAAAATGATGGTATTAGGTGAGCTAATTGGGGGCGATCGCTAAATAAATCAACATCACCACGTTCTAATTTATACAAAAATAGCTGTGCCATCTCAACATAGCTTTGGGGCTGGGAAAGTCCGACACTCGTGGTTCCTCTAGCAATGTCTTGCCATATAGAAGGTAGTTGAGAAACATGAACCGCATTTTCTCCAGCAATGACTGCAACCGGAGGACATTCTAGAAGTTGCATCGACAATCTCCTTTAAGACTTTAATGTGTAATTTACCTTAAACGCTCGCTAAATCTATCTTCTTAACACAATAAAAAATGTTTGACAGACTGTCTTTTGACAACGAGCGCAATTTTATTCATAATTTTTGGGATATTGGGCATTAGCTATTTTAGGATAATTCATAATTCATAATTCAATTATCCATTCAAAGCATTCTTTTCACATACCTGCTATTTTTTTATATATTTTCTCGCCCTTGACTAACTCTTCATAGTAAGGCTCATAAGAGGTGAATCTGATAGATTCTTGTCTTCCTAAACCCAAGATGCCAAAAGTACAAAGGCTATTATAAAACAGTTCGTGTACTCGCTTTTGGAGTGCCTGATTAAAATATATGAGGACATTACGACAAAGAATCACATTAAACTCATTAAAAGAACTATCAGTGGCTAAATTGTGCTGGGCAAAAACAACATTTTCTCTTAGGGACGCTCGAAAAATAGCATTGTCATAAGCTGCTGTATAATATTCTGAGAAAGACTTCTTGCCGCCTGCTCTTAGATAAAGCTGAGTATATTCCTGCATCATTTTCAGCGAGAAAATCCCACTTTTGGCATTTTGTAATACCTTCTCATTCGTATCAGTGGCATATATGCGGCAACGGTGATAAAGTCCTTCTTCTTGCAGTAAAATTGCCATTGAATAAACTTCTTCACCAGTTGAACATCCAGCGTGCCAGATGCGAATAAACGGATAGGTTTGTAAGAAGGGAATAACCTGATTTCTGAAAGTATTATAAAAGCTGGGATCGCGAAACATGGATGTTACATTCACCGTCAGAGCAAGCAAAAATCTTTCTAAATAGGGGCGGTTGTGGAGTAATCGCTCTTGTAATGCAGAAACATTTGCTAACCCTTCTAATTGCATGAAGCCCTGAATACGACGCTTCAGTGAGGAAAGAGCATAATTGCGAAAGTCATAACCGTAGTACTGATACACACCCTCTAATAGCAGGTGTATTTCTATATCCTCTAAAATCGGTTTGGGCAGAGGCATAATACTCATAATTCATAAATTATCATTTATCATTTATAGATTTCAGTTTAACCAAGTGGCTCTTACTATTAAAACAGCGATCGCCATTATTGAGATTCCAGCTAGCCATCTCACCTGATAACGCAGATTTTTAATCTCTTGGCTCAAACTTTCTCTTTGTGGTATGGAATATGGTTCTAGTTGTACAACTTCAATAGCTACTTGTTCGGGTGTCTTTTGGAGATTTTCAAACGAGACTTGTGTGTGCAGCCAATTAGTAATCAGTTGGGGACAGTTCTTTTTAAACCAATTGAGAGCTAAGGTTTTAAAAACTGGTTTCGACATTCGGGCAATTAATTTCATCACCCTGTTTAAGGGTTTCAGGCGAAGCTTTTGATTAATCAGATTGACTGAACCAACATCATAAAGACAATCCAGAATTAGTTTCACAGTGGCTTCTTCACTGTTAACCAAGTTTTGCAGTAAAATCAGAACATCATGCATACGTTCTGCTTCCATATACTTTTCTGCCAAGTTTTCTGGAGGGCTTACAGAAGGATTTACAGTTGGATTTAGGGTGTTTTTTCTTACTATCGTCATATTGGTAACATAGCAGCCATAATAATTTCCGTACACCTATCTACCGAGAGAAAGATTTTTTATCTAGAGAGAGAACCTAAAAGCCAAAATTTATTCGTGAGAGACATGACTAGATCGTGTCTGTAAAAAAGCTATTTGTCTAAATTCTTATAATTTTTTTCTCTACTTATGGATAAATAAAATTTTTATTTAGATGCTAACACCTCAATTTGGGAAATTACCCGTTCTAATTCCTCAATTATTACAGTAGTTTCAGTCTTTTTAAAGGCATCTACAAGCGCCCGGTAATACCAAAGAGTACCTTCTTTACGCCCATGAAAACGTTCCCAAAGTGATTCGCCCAAAATCCGATAATCTTTGAGAATAGATTGGGCGTTATAAAGTTTATCTGCTAATGACACAAGCAGGACTGATGGGGAAGCAGTAGGAATATGAGCAATGTATGCTTCCTTGCGCTGTCGCCAAGGGGGTTTTGGAGTTGTATCAGCGTCAGTACAACCATCTACAATTGCCGTTACATTGTCACCAAAGCGACGGCGAATTTCTTCTCGTGTTGCAGCGCCACCTTGGTCTTCGATCGCATCGTGTAACAGAGCTGCGATCGCTTCATCTTCATTTGCCCCGTATTCTAAAGCAATACTGGCGACACCTAATAAATGGGCAACATAAGGGACGCCTGAACCTTTACGAACTTGGTTAGCGTGTAGTTGGGTGGCGTAGGTAAGGGCTGCGGTAAAACGTTCTGAGAGCATTGTATAAAAGATTCCAGCAGTCAGAAGAACTCAACCGAAATATTGGGTTTATGTCAATTTTATAACATATCGCTTCAAGTGCAGAGGTAATAAAGGATGAAAGGGGTACAGAAGGGAAATTGAAATTTGAAATTAGATAGACAACATTTAAATCTATATTCCATCGCCAGATAGATAAAACTCTGCTGTTAGTTTATTAAATTTACTCAAGGATGTGCTTTAAACTAGGAGTTAATTTGCATAATGCCAGACAATCCTGGATTAGGAGAGCAAGCGCTCAATAAAGCGGCAGAAATAGGATTATCTAGTCAATTAGATGAAGTAGAAAATTTAGATGTAGACATCAAGACAGACCCGCTGAAACTAGTTCAGGGAGAGGTGGATCAGGTCAAGATTGCAGGAGAAGGTTTGGTTATGCAGAAAGACCTCCGCATGGAGGAATTGGAAATGCAAATGACTAGCGTTGCCATTAATCCTCTAAGTGTGGCTTTTGGCAAAATTGAACTAACTAAACCGACTAAAGCTCATGCACAGGTTGTGTTAACTGAAGCTGATATTAATCGTGCCTTCAATTCCGAATATGTGCGTTCACAACTGCAAAGTCAAAAAATACATATTAACGGGCAACTGAGGACTATTGAACCTCAAGATGTAGATTTTCGATTACCGGGTGATGGGAAAGTAGCACTCAATGCCAGCATAAAATTAGTAGAAACTGCTGAAAATCAGCAAGTTGCTTTTTCCGCAGTCCCCAGAATTAGCAGTAATGGAAAAAGTGTTGCTTTGGAAAATGTCGAGTATGGCGAAAGTGAGGAAATATCGCCAGAGTTGACAAAAGCTTTGATCGATCAAACTAGCGAAATTTTGAATTTAAGTAACTTTGATTTAGATGGTATGAGTCTACAAGTCAACCAACTAAAAGTAGAAGTAGGTAAACTAATCTTACAGGCTGAAGCGTATGTGGAAAAAATTCCTTCAGCTTAAAAGTGTAACGTTCATAAATTCAGGATACTAATAATGGAAACTACAGAAACAACACAAACAGGTTCAACACCTTTCCCTAATATTCCACCACTTATTGAAAGTAACGATAGTGAGTATCGTGATACTGGTGTACCCAGTACAGTTGCGATCGCCGGACATCCCCTACACCCCTTAAGCGTAATCTTTCCTATAGCCTTTTTAGCCGCCGCCTTGGGAAGTGATATTGGTTACTGGTTAACTGGTGATTTCTTTTGGGCTAGGGCTTCGCTATGGTTAATTGGACTTGGATTAGCTGGAGGCTTAATCGCAGCAGCGACCGGTCTGAGCGACTTTTTGAAAATTGAACGAGTCCGCAAGCGCGCCGCCGGTTGGACACATCTAATACTTAACGTTTCTATACTAGTTTTATCACTCGTTAACTTTCTCCTACGCTTGGGTGATGCTGAATCCCGAATCGTACCTTGGGGACTGTTAATCTCGCTTGTTGTCGGTACGCTAACCAGTGCTTCTGGTTGGTTCGGCGCTGAACTCTCCTATCGCCACAAAATTGGTGTAGTGGGTGGAGGTAGCAGAAGATATCCTTAAAGGATGTTTAAGGCAGTGTTTCGACTACGCAGCAGTTGAGCGTAGTCGAAACTCAACAATCAGACAGGAAGCAGAAAGCAATTGGTCACTGAGCGTAGTCGTTGCCGCAGCCTCTTGTAGAGAAGTAAGGCAGAAGATAGGAAAACGCAGCACTTAACAAGATAGTTGCCTGAAGCTAGAAATCCAGAGACAGATTATTATTTATAGCTTCCACTAAGAATATTTAGCAGTTATAGTTTGTATTTGATATAGTTTTTATACATCTTGTGCAATAGAGATAAGTCCGATACAAGGTTTTTCTAAATCAAAAGTTGGGAGGATATTTCCCTTGACCAGCAAGGGTTTTGAACCAATCTCGCAATCAAAAATTTAGCTTGTTTAATTAATAACTGTATACTTTATATATGCGGTGAAAAAAATTACATCCTGTTAAATACAAGCTATTTATATACACAGGCTTATAAAAACTAAAATTATACAAAGGGGTGAAATTAGCAATATTGAATTTTATACTAAATTAAGTTTAAAAAAGTGCGCGAGCGGTAATTTTCAAACTTTAAGTGTTTTAATAAAGTTATTACCGAAAGTTTAGAGAAGCAAAAACATGAAAGGTTTTAGGAAACTATCCTCAATAGCAGTGTTGCTATTTGCCTTTATGTCTCCGCCCTCATTAGCTGAAGCGAAAGATATTTCTCTAAGTAATGCTCTGAATGAACAGAGCGTTGCACCAGATACTAACCTGGTTGGAAATAAAACCGGGGAGGTTTTGATTGCTCAACGGCGGTCAAGACGATACTATAGACGAGGGCAGGGCTTCGGACGATACCAGAGAATCCGACGAGGGCAGGGCTTCGGGCGATACCAGAGAATCCGACGAGGACAGGGCTTCGGACGATACCAGAGAATCCGACGAGGGCAGCCCTTCGGACGATACCAGAGAATCCGACGAGGGCAGGGCTTTGGACAACGCCAGATTATCCTACGACAGCAGGGCTTTGGACGACGCCAGATTATCGAACGACGGGAGCCCTTCGGACGATACCAGATTATCCGACGACGCTATTACAGATATTAGTGAAAATGACGTAGGCATAATACCCTTCTCCTAACAGAGAGGCTACGCGTAGCTTGCTTCTATGAAGTGGTACGCGAAGCTTCCGGCTACATGAATTTTGCCTACTAAGGATTTCGGATAAGGCAGATAATTAGTTTTTATATCATGTCCGCTTAGATTATTTATTAAACCCTTAATCCCCACCCCACCTGCGAGGAGGGGATTAAGGGGAGCCAGTGCGGTCTTCTCCCAAGGGGAGACGCCAAGGGCGATAGCGCAGCGTTAGCGAGCCTGCGAGCGTCTGGGGTCTCCCCAAGTGGAGCATCTAGCGTGTGGGGTGCAATGATTAGGGGAATCATGACTGATTACGCAAACATGATATTAAAGATGTCTATTGAGGGCTAGTGATATAAATAAGCCAATTGTTAATAGAAATCTAGTGAAAAAGAATGTAGAGACGCACTGCTACATCTCTACAAGGGTTTTAGATAACACATATTTAATTTCACCAGATGTCTAATGGTTAGTAACCACTAAACATTAGACCTCTTGCAAAAATATATTTTTGCAAGAGAGGGAAAAGGAAAAAGGTTAAAGGGAAAGGATTTTGAGTTTCTTTACCCTTTTCCCCCGCCCCTTATCCCCAGAGGGGGCCCCACCTTCCCCTTTACCCCGACAAATGCCAAGAAGTCTATTAACTATAGTGGCTCACTCCAGTCTGCGATTAATCGCTGGTATCACTTTGAAATTGGCGATTTTCCAAGGTTGTATCATCAAAATTTGTTGCTGAGATGCAAATTCACTACTAGCGGAACGCTCTAATAAATCTACTGTATTTTCGAGATTTAAACCTAAATCACTTTGCAAAGATAACTCGGCTGTTTCTCCGTGAGATTCATAACATCGCAGAATTAACTGCTGTGGATCATCTTCAGATGGTTTCAAGGCCATCAAGATTAAATTTTCAGCTGATAAATCTAGAAAACTTACTCCTTCAATAGTGCCGATAGCGGTAGGGGAGGGTTTAGCCAGTGGCCAATTGAATATCACTTGCAACGGTATATTCAATTCATAGCCACGCCGTACTGTATGGGCTGATTCCCAGCTATCAGCATGAGGATACAAGGTATATTTGAACTCATGAAAACCTCGATCAGCTTTTGAGTCTGGCCAATTAGAACTGCGTAGCAGTGTTAGGCGGAGTTGATTTGGTTTGCTGTCATAACCGTATTTACAATCATTGAGCAAACTGACACCATAACGATTTGGGATTGCAGTATTTGTCTGTGTTTCTTCTGCTGTTAAATCAGCCCAACGCAAAGCAGGAACTTCCCATTTTGCTTGTTCTGCGGGGGTTTGCGGTTTAGTTGGGCGGCGAATCGCGCCACAGGGAATTTCATAAGTAGCAAAGTCGGCTTCAATATTTAGAGGAAAAGCAGCTTTCACTAAGACATGATTTTCTTGCCAATTCACAGTTGTAGCGATGTTCAGCAGAGGTGAACCAGCTTGCAGAATATAGTCTTGGCAAAATTCCGATTCACCCAACTGACGCACCACGCGTACACAACTTTGCACTGGGCCTTGTTCTAACCACTGAATAGATTGAAGATTTGTTGAGGGTAAGGGATGTTGAGCATAATTGGGGTCTATATTCCAGGCATCCCAATATTGCCCACTGTCTTTAAAAGCTTGCAGTTGATTCCCCGCCCCACTCAAAACTTCTCGCTGATAAGTTTTGTCAAAAACACTTGATAAATCTCCGGTGTCGGGATCTATAACAACTTGCAAGAATTCATTTTCTAAAATCCAGTCTGAGAAGAGTAGGGGAAATGAGGGAGAGAGGCGATTAATTTCGTCTGGACTGGAGAGTGAAGGGGAAAGCCAAAATATGCGGTAGCCTACGGGTGGAATTTCGGTGGCGAGAAATAGTAGGGTTGATGGTTCAGATAGTTGGGAGACTAGCTGGTTTCCAGAAGCATCGTAAATCTGCCATTCTTGGGTAGTTGTTGGTGGTGTGGGCAAGGCTACAGAGATTACCTCAGAACGTTGCCAATTAAGAGAATTGAAAACAAAAATAGGTAGACTATCAGGTTTTGGTGGTTCTGATAGGGTAATGTGAGATGCGATCGCTAAAAGTGATTCCTGTAATATTTTCGTTCCCACTTGTTCCACTTGCTGCCATTGGGGCAACGCATCTGTGTAAACTTGGGTAATTGAAGAACCAGGTAAAATATCGTGAAACTGTTGAAATAACACCAGTTTCCAAGCTGCTTCAATTTCTGCTTTAGGATATGTCAAACCACAGCTTACGCTTGCCAAGGTAGCAAATAGTTCAGCTTGATATAATAAATTTTCACAACGGCGATTCCAGCGTTTTTGATCTGCGTGGGTAGTATAGCAACCGCGATGAAATTCTAAGTATAGTTCGTCATTCCAGATGGGGAAGGGAGTGAGGGCAGCGGAAGCAGGGGAGGATAAGGGGAGAGAATTATAACTAGTACTTTCTGCTTCCTGCCTTCTGACTTCTGCCTCCTGCCTCCTGCCTTCTGCCTTCTGCCTTCTGCCTTCTGCCTCCTGCCTCCTGCCTTCTTTACTGATTTGCTGTAAATACTTTTCAGCCGTCGTAAATTCTAAGTCTGGGAACAAAGGTGACTTTTGCCAGCGTTGGGCGGTTTCTAACATATCACGGGTGGGGCCGCCGCCGTGGTCGCCGACACCGGGAAGCCAGAGGGATTCTGGTAAACTAGTTTGGGTTTGCCACTCAAGAGCATAAGTTGCCATTTTAACAGGGTCTATAGCTTCACCGATGGGTGCAGACATCAAACTAAAGACTTTGCTACCGTCAGGCGATCGCCACCAAAAAGCCCCATAATCAAATTTAGTAGTATCATTCCACCGCAACTTCTGCGTCACAAAATACTCAATTCCGGCATTAGCGAAAAACTGCGGTAAAGTTGCACAGAAACCAAAAGAATCTGGAACCCATTCCACAGTTGAAAACTTGCCAAATTTCTCCTGGATATAGCGCTGACCATACAGTAGCTGACGGACTATTGATTCACCAGCAATTAGGTTGAGTTCCGGTTCCACCCACATTCCGCCGACAACTTCCCAACGTCCGGCGGCTACCTGTGCTTGAATTTCCCTAAACAAATCCGGGCGATGTTCTTCAATCCAAGCATAAAGTGCGGGACTTGAATGGCAAAAAATTAACTCAGGAAAATCTGCTTGCAACTTCAGAACCGACTCAAAAGTATTTTGCGCCGCATTCCAAGTTTCACTTACAGGCCATAGCCATGCTAAATCTAAGTGAGCATGACCCAACAAGAAAATTTTAGATTTTTGATCCCCCCAACCCCCGATCAATTGGGGGGCTAAGATATCGGATTGAATTAAATTTTGGCGTAGAGATAAAAACGACTTTACCAACTCTCCCTTCTCTTCCTCCGTGCCCTCTGCGCCTCTGCGGTTCGTAATCTCCCCCACCATCGCCGCTAAAACATCCAACCTCTCCGGCGCAAATTTTTCTAAATAAAGTTGCACCACAGCTAACTCATCAGCCACAAAACCCGGATCGGGATTATTATCAACATAAGACTCATAAACTAGGAGCGATCGCACTAAAGCACCATCACAATGTCCCGGACTGACTAACCGCAAAGCCACAGTGAATTCTTCCCCTGCTGTCACCCCCTGCCACAGAAGCACTCTCGGCGAACAATCAAATAAATCACCCTCCAGCACTAACTCGCCATTTACATAAATCTCAGCAGAATCCGCCCACCAAACCAGCGCCAGCCGCAAAGATAATCCCGCTAAGGGATAACCGTGTAAATCTTGGGGAACCACCAATCTTTGCACTAGCCATAGCACTTTTTTCCCACCCGTCCAAGCAATATGTTCTTTAGCATTCAACTGGGCAGGTTGCCAATGAGACAAATCAGCAGCTACAACATCAGTAATAACTAGGTCAGATTCCTGATATAGCCACGTAGACTGAAGATTAACTTGACAAAAAGAGCGCAGTTGCTCAATTGCTTGTGAGATAAATTTGCTCTGGGATTGAGAGACAGTCGGGGTCATATATTCGCTAAGATGGGGTGTTGGTCGTTTTTATTGTTTGGCGCGAGTCTCACAACTTAACAAGACTTGAACTAAAAAATTACTACTATGTCTTCTGGTTCCTCTGGTCGTTATCAAAGCAGACTATTTAACTTTGTCCACCAGCAATCTCGGCGGGTGACACAACAGTGGGAACACACCTTCCGGCATTTGCAAGTCGCCACTAAGTGGGGTGTCGAGGTACTACTTTACCCAGTGTATCTACTGTTTCAGTCATCTGAATCATCTGGGAAAACGCTACATACTAAAGAACCACAAACTAGATTCAAGTTACAACCAAATGATACCGATTTCCAGCCTGAAACTCTACCCGATGCTGATAGTCCCATTCAAAATGTACTAGAGGCAGTCAATTACCTATCATCAGATGAACCCACCTCCATTTCTACGAAAGCATCTGAACATTTCAATCCCTTGGCTTTATTAGGGGTTTTTCAGCTGAAATTCATTGAAAAGAACTCTAATCTTACTCAATCATCAAATATTACGGTTAATCAAGCTGTCAGTCTCAACCCTTCACAATTAGACAATGCCCTTCAACAGCGTCTTCCAATAGTGCGAGGAATTGCCACAAATTTGATGAGTCGAAATTTAGTACTTGTTACTGCCGACAATGAAATTCTAGATATTTTAACACCCGAACAACAGGCAAAATTAGAAGACCGAATTATTAACGAAATTGCTAATTACTGGCAGTATTGGCGCTTGATTGTAGCTAAAAAAGAAACGCAGCTACTACCACAAATTGACCGATTATTAGCAAAACTCACTGACGTAAATCCAGCTAAAATTCCAGTTTTAGCCGAAAGTATACCAAAAGATTTACTTAATACAGATAGATTATTAGCATTTCTAGATATAACCATTGCTAAGTTGGAATCGAATGCTTTACTCCCAGTGCAAGAACGTAGCCAGGAAATTGTCCAAGTTGCCCAAACTCAGTTAAAGATATTTCTTTATGGCAAAGAGCAATTAGCTGCTAAAGGAGAAATTGCCTTTACTGCTGATGGTTTAGAAACTCATTCACAGAATTTTCAGGCTTTGATTGAGGCGGCACTTAATTACTTTTTTGGTGTTGGTAATAGAAAAACACTTGAGACAACAACTAGTAATGAGAGATTGCCAGGTAAACTCTTATCGTCACGCCTGAGAAAAGCCTTATCCAAAAGCCCTCTGCGAGAGAACCAGGATTTCACAGACGATCCTTGGCTAACATGGAATGATTTATTTGGTGACACCAAAACCGTTGCTGACAAGCCAGTTACACTTTCTGGGGGGATAAATCCTGCTTTAGCCCCAAGTTTATCGAGAAGGCATTTTCCACAAAAGAATTTGAGCGTAAAACAACCTAAATTTGGATCTGGTTTGGTACAAAGAAAACAACCAAGTCGTAATCTTACTTCAAGTCAAAAAACATCTGGAAAAATCGCCTCTGTAAAACAAACTCAAACTCGTATTTCCCAAACTAAAAGCGAGAGTCGTAAAGGGGAAATTTTGCAACAGCAATTTCACCAAAGCAGTGAAGTTGAGGCTCAGCCAGACTGGATAGAAACCACAGCAACTTCAACTGGCTATGAAAAGCACCCCTTAGAGCAACTTCTGGAATGGCTTGATTATGTTATGGTCTGGCTAGAAGAAAGATTTGTAAAGGTTTTTCAGTCGTTGCGGCAGCTGTGGCAAGGAAAATAATACTAATTCGTAATTAAGATTTGTCAGATTGCATCTGGGTTTCTAGATTTACATCTGTAGCCTGATTTGGAGAGTTGGTAGAAACCGGCAGATATTTTTGAATAAACTATTATAATAGTAACAATTTTTCAATTTAAGGATAATTTTGATTATCTATAATGTTGTTGGTGGTTGTCTAAGTGAAAATTATTGTTTACTGTAAATATTTCAATTTCAAAAATCCATTAGATAAACCGAAAATTGAGACGTTTGTGGTAAATCTGCCTCAAATACCGAAGATAGGTGAAACAATTGTAGTCGAAAGAATTTCACCCCAAAAGCAGTTTGTAATTATCTTTGAATACATTGTGACAGCAGTACAATTTAATGCATCTAGGGAATCGGCTGATGCAGCAGATGCCCAGGTAAACGCATTTTTGAACCACTGTTGGGAGGGAACATCAAATTTCAAAGTTACAAACTTTTTAGAACAATAATTTCTTACCACAATATATGATTGAGTAAATAACGTAACAGCTTTAATCCGGTTGGTTCAGGGTAATCAGTTGGCAAAAGAGCCAACATCGCATTTTGCAATTTTTCTAAAGCGATGTTTACTTCCTGGCGATTTGGTCTGGTTGTTTGGGGAAAGTGTAATGGTTCGCCTACCCGAATTGTTAACTCTTTTCCCAAATAGAGATCGTGAGTTCCAATCAGCCCAACTGGAATAATCGGTACACCAGCTCGCAAGGCATAAATTACAGTCCCGCGCTTCAAAGGGAGATGCAATTGAGCCTCAGCAGTTCCTAGTCTTCCTTCGGGAAAAAGAATCATCCCATCTCCACGAGTCAAAATTGCCAGAATAATCCGGTCTATTTGTCGCAGTGTATACATATCTTCCCCTGTGGGTACTGTTTGTTTAATTGCTGCGGCTAGCTCAACTAAATCTTGCCTTCCTGCTTTAGCCGCTTCTATGACAGCAATTTCTTCTTTCCACACCCGTTCCAAAGGAATAACGCCCCCTGCAAAATCCAGGATAAAGCGCTTCCACCACTTGTTATAGAGGGTACGGGCATCACCCAGGATGTAATAGTAAGGTTGGGTGGGGAGTTCAGCTAAAAGGAGTAAGGGATCGATGTGGTGGAGATGGTTGACTGCTAGAATTGCAGGTTTCTGAGGTATCCTTTCGAGGTATTCGACCCTTACTTTGAAAAAGGAATGAATAAGCGATCGCATCACAAAGCGACGCAGCCCGGAGTTGGCTCTAGGTTCGGAATGCCCTTGACTAATGGCTTCGAGGCGATTGAGACTTTTTTCGATAATCTGCCGAACAGCGCGATCGCTAGCCGCAGCTACACCCTCTTTTACTCGCTTGATTGCGGCAGCACTCAAGGGTGGCAAAGCTTCTAATTGTGTATTATCTTCCTGCTGATGGCTAGATTTTGAATTGGAAGTTACCCCATCAGCTAGGTCTTGCCGAACAGATTCCCTAGAAGAACTTTTGATAATACCCTCTTTGAATTCATAAAATAATCGTAATTCTTGAGGTCATATTATTAACCAACCCACGGTTAGAAGTTGTGGAATCATTTTCAGGATATTTTAACTACATGAGGGTAATTCAATTAACTGTAATTACTCTCTTAGATGTTGACTTTTTAGTAGCTTGCTGGGAAATACCTAAAAAATTAACCCTATGATTGACCATAGCGATCGCCTAGCTTTTCATAAAGAAGGCAGATTCCAGGGTGTTGGAGGACTTGAACTGTATTATCAAAGCTGGCATCCAGAGGGTAAAGTCCGGGCAATATTAGCCATTGTGCATGGACTCGGAGGGCACAGCGATCGCTACATTAATGTAATTGAGCATTTGATACCCAAGCAATACGCTATCTACGCCTTAGATTTGCGCGGTCATGGACGCTCACCAGGTCAACAAGGCTATATCAACGCTTGGAGCGAGTTTCGTGAAGACTTGGGAGCTTTTTTACAATTAATTCAGACTCAGAATCCTGGATGTCCAGTTTTTGTTTTGGGTCACAGTTTAGGCGCGGTGATTGTCTTAGATTACATTCTGCGCTATCCCCAACAAGCATCATTATTGCAGGGTGCGATCGCTCTTGCGCCAACCTTGGGGAAAGTTGGGGTTTCACCGATTCGGGTACTTTTAGGAAAAATGCTTTCACGGGTGTGGCCGCGTTTCACCCTAAATACAGGTATTGACATCAGTGCTGCTTCACGAGATCCGCAGATTTTAGCTGCGATCGCTCAGGATACACTGCGACATACCCTTGCTACTGCCCGTCTGGCTACAGAATTCTTTGCAACAGTTGATTGGATTAATGCTCACGCAGGTGATTGGCAATTACCATTGTTGATTCTGCATGGTGACGCAGACCGAGTTGCTTTGCCTGCGGGAAGCGACATCTTTTGCCAACGGGTAAACTGCAAAGATAAGCTGAGAATTGAGTATCCGGGAGCCTATCATGAGATTCAGAGTGACATAAATTATCGCGAGGTACTAGTTGATTTAGAAGATTGGTTGGAGCGACACCTACCATCTGAGGTAGTGCAGTTAGGACGGGAAAACGCTGAGTTAGAGTTTCCCAGTTTTTAGCAGTCTAATACTCATTAATACGCCAAAATTATTAAGCCACATCTCCAATAATCAGTCAGTAACTAACTCGTACCTGAACTTTATATCGTATAGTTTCACTAGCACCAGCGTAACGCAATTACCAAGGTAATCTGCTCCCATCCCATGAGAAAAAGTGTCCACTATCGCCTTCTTGAAGCTGTTCGATGACGGCCAATAATTGGGTAACAGTACGTTCCACTGAAAATAATTTTTCCGCAGGGACATTTCTTTGGAAAGGACGAGAAAGGCGGGTATCAGTTGTACCAGGATGCAATATTACTATTAATGCTTTCGGACAACTTCTTTTATACTCAATTGCCGCAGTTCGCATCAACATATTGAGTGCTGCTTTAGAAGCCCGATAGCCGTACCATCCACCAAGTTGATTATCGCCAATACTGCCCAATTTAGCAGAAATAGTGGCGAACACGCTGCGTTCTCCATGACGAAACAGAGGCAATAAATGTTTAGCCAGTAAGACAGCACCAATACTATTTATCTGAAAGTAGCGCAGCAAATTTTCTGAATTGATCTGTTTTAAGCTTTTTTCAGGTTGCAAAGTATCTTCATGTAATAGTCCTACACAGTTGACTACCAAATGCATTTTATCAACTTGAGTATGTATTTTTTGAACAGCTTCAATAATCTGTAACTCGTCAGTAATATCCATCTCCAAACAAATTAATCGCTCAGGATATTCGTCTGCAAGAGCTATTAACTCTGAGGCCAATTTTGGTTGACGAGAAGTTGCATAAATTTTAGCTATTCTGCGATCTTGTAGCAATTTTTTCACAAAACTCAAACCAATACCTTGGCTGGCTCCCACAATCAAAGCATTGACAGGATTAATTTCATCGATAAAAGACATTAGAGCAAAGCGCCACCACAACTAGAACCACACCCAGCAGTACAACCATAGCAATAAGCAGCAGTTTGTACCTCACTAATCAGGTCTAAATTGCCAGCTTCTAACAATTTGCCAACTGTCAAAGTTTCACCATTGCAAGTTTTTGCAGGCAAATTCATCATTTGGTTAAAGTCACAATCATATACATTGCCCAGATAGTCAATTGAAAGTTCATCGCGACACATTAAATGTTCAACTGTGCTGGGATTAAAATGCGACTCTAAAAACTGCAAATAGCTGGTGTATAGTTTTCTCCGTTCTAAATGCATTTTGGTTCTACCAACTGGTAGATTAGTAAAGGTAAAGAGGTTGTTAAACACAATATTAAAATGTTCTTGTAAGAACATTTTGTAATCTCGTTCTAGATTGTTCTGTTCGGGAGCTAAAGAAAATTTTTCATTGGTGGGTAACTGGGGATTAAAAACCAAGTCCAAAATTAAATTTTGGTCTTTACCATAGCCGAGTTGGTTAAGCCACTGCAAAGCTTTGACTGAACTATCAAAAACACCATTACCGCGCATTTTATCAACATTATCTGCTAGGTAACAGGGTAGAGAAGCCACAATTCTTACTTGATGTTTAGCAAAGTATTCTGGTAAATCACCAAACCCATCTTCAAAATAAATGACCAAATTAGACCGGACAATGACTTGTTTGCCAGTTGTTTTTGCTGCTTCTACCAGTGGCTTAAATCCATAATTCATTTCGGGTGCGCCACCAGTCAAATCCACAATTTTAATCTCAGGAAATTTATGGATTAGTAAAATCAATTGTTCGCAAATTTCAGGAGAAAGTTCTTCTGTACGTTTTGGCCCGGCTTCGACATGACAGTGTGTACAGGCAAGATTACAACGCTTACCTAGATTAATTTGTAAAACAGTGATTCCTTTCTTTGTCAAAGGTGAACTGAGTTTATTTTTAAAGGCTGTGACTGCTGTATCTCGAATAATTTTTGCTTGAGTTTGCATTAGTTACTACTCCTAAAAAATTGCACAACAATATTCAAGTTTTCTAACTTTGCAATAATCTGTAGGTTATTGCACTAATAATTGCAGTAGTTGGTAAAGTTAAAATCCAGGATAGTAGAATCTGATAAAAAACACGCGGATTAGATTTAGATTTCTTGCTAATTAATCCTACACCAAAAATAGAACCAACTGAAACGTAAGTGGTAGACACTGGAAGCCCAAACCGAGTAGCTGCAATCACCAAAATCCCAGTTAATATATTTGCTGATAAGCCTTGAGTATGAGTCATTGAGGTAATCTTTTCGCTCATGGTTATTGCAACTTTTTGGGAGTTGAGTAAACCACCAAGTGCCATTGCGATCGCTATCACGATCGCTCCTCCCTGAATCGAGAAATACTCAATAATTAGGAGCAGTGAAACAATCTTAGGAGTATCATTTAACCCTCTAACAAAACTGACAATTCCAGCGCTGAAAAAATGGCAACTATCAATCATTTTTTGGTTGACTGGTAGATGCCATTTTGAATTAATATAGGCAGATAAGCTGTAAATTCCTGCGGACAAGGGAATAGCAATGATTGGACTGAGTAATAAAGGCAAAACAAAGGAAGTTCCCAAAGCTGCAAAATTAACTTGTAGTCCGATCGCAACTAATCCAGCGCCAACCAGCGCACCTGTTAAACTGTGAGTTGTGGAAATGGGAAACCCCATGAGGCTAGCAATGATTACAGTCAATCCAGTAGCGATCGCAACTGCAAGATGAAACTCTGGAGAATTAGCGATCGCATCAGGTAATATTCCTTTTCCAGAAAAGTTTTTAATTAATGCTCCTGCTAAAAAAGTCGCAGTTATTGCACCAGCAAAAGTTGTAAAAGTTGCCCATAAAATTGCTGTTTGATAACTGCTAGTTCGGCTACCAAACAGCGTCGCTACACCTTTAAAATTATCATTTGCTCCATTTGAATATGCTAAAAAAAGCGTAGCTAAAAACAGACTTATTAACAACATTTCGGAGTTTATAAAGAAGAAATCAGAATCCAGAATTCAAATTGTGCATTTATTACCCAGTTGTACAGAATTATTCTGTTAGCGGTAGCGGGGCGTTTAGCCCATTCTGAGTCCTGAATTCTTTGTTAAGAAATTAACAGCAGCCACCACCGCTATAGTGCCAGGTTGAATCGGTAACAATTATTTCTACTGGCTTGCTAGCAGCAAGTTTTGCAGCAGTTTTATCACACACCGCAGCCGGAATACCTAGCTGAAGTATATGACCTGCCAAATCGTCAAAGAAGGGTTCAGAACCAGCATAAATTGCTGTTTTCCCAGTGAAAATGCAAGCACCATCTTCTGGAATGATAACTTTAAATGAGACTGAATCCAGACTTTCTAAAAGTAAGTTTTCTTCTAAATTATAAGTCTGGGAATCTAGTAGGCGATAAGGACGACGGGCACGAATTTCAACTTGACCAAAACCAGCATTTATAATCCTTTCAGTATACTCTTGATATGTGAGTGCGCCTGATAAACACATGGCTCTCAGCCGCTCATCTTCTTGAAGATGTGCTGGAATCGGACGAGTAGCAATTGGATCACTCATCTGCAAGCGTCCACCTGGTTTTAACACCCGATATGCTTCTTTTAAAGCACGAGTTAAATCTTCTGGTTCAAAGATGTTGAAAAGGCAATTTTGTGCCACGATATCAACGCTAGCATCAGCAACAGGTAAATTAAAAGCATCACCTTCGCGAATTTCCACAAAGCTGGTATTAAACCAGGGGTTTTCTTGAGCAGCAATTTCCAAATTACGTGCTGCTGCTTCCCGCATGGCCCCAACCGGTTCAACGGCAATTACAGCACTTGCATAACGGGAAAAATAAGCGAATTGCAACGCTTCTAAGCCGCCACCAACGCCGACGTACAGCACTGTAGGTTGGTTTCCTAGTTCGGTGGGGTGAACAGTGGTGCCACAACCATAATTCATTTCCTGCATTGGCAAAGGAATTTTCAATCCTGGTAGTTGCAGGGGCGTACTTTGTACACAACAAAGTCCAACTTGCGGGGTTTGGGCAACTTCGCGGTAGAACTGCGCTGCTGTTTCTAGATAGGTCATGCCACTTTGAGTTTTAGATTTTGGATGATGATAGCTTTGTGCATCCTAATATAATTAACTCTAAGTTGGATGAGTTTTTGTGGAGATTGCCAAAAACGCCAAAGTTTGCTATTTTGAAAGCTTTTCCTTTTGGGCAAAAGGGACTGAGGGAATAAGGAAGAATTATTGAAAAGTCTTTCGCTTGTCTCCCCCCAATCCCCAATTCAATAGACTTCTTGCATAAATCGGGAAAAGGGAAAAAATTCTGTATTGTCCCCTTCCCCTTTAACCTTTACCCTTTTCCCCTCTTGCAAAAAGCACTTTTGCAAGAGGTTTAATCATGCAATGTGTAGCCAACACCGATCACAGTTTGAATGAGACATTTTTCATTATTGGCTTCAAGTTTCAGGCGCAGGTAGTTAATGTAAGGTTCAATGATGTTAGCATTGCCCATGAAGTCATAACCCCAGACTTCCTCTAAAATGCGATCGCAGCTAATTATCTGTCGCGGATGGGCGAGTAAATATTCTAATAAATCAAATTCTTTAGCAGTTAACTCAATTAACCGCCGATCTCGGTACACTTCCCGCGTGCGACGATTTAAACTTAGGTCTTCAAATTCTAAAACATCTGCGTACCCTGCTTGCTTCTTCGTAGGCGAGCGCTAACTCTAGCTAATAATTCATCAACGCTGAAGGGTTTTACCAGGTAATCATCAGCACCAGTGTCTAAACCTGCAATGCGATCGCTTACTTCATCTTTGACAGTTAGTAAGATTATCGGCACTTTCTCAGATATGCTCCGCAAGCGGCTGCAAATTTCCAACCCCGACAACCCAGGCAACATCCAGTCTAAAATTACTAAATCCAGATGCAACTCCCTTGCTGCGGTGAGTGCAGTTAATCCATCGTAGGCAATACTGACTTGATAGCCTTCATAATTCAATTCCAATTCAACAAATCGTGCCAGTTTGACCTCATCTTCAATCAGTAAGATGTGCGTCATGATGATGTTAATGATTTCAGCAGGATACGGGAAGCAACAATAGTGCCAGCTACTTAATAGCTAAACATCTAATTAGGTGTACGTTAGCTTAGTATAAACCTGAGTAAGTAACAACCGTAAATCTGCAACTACCGATCGCTGTTCGATCGAAGAACCATCCAACTGGCTATCAGCAATAAGCTGTGATATCTTCACCACATTTATCGGCGAGATAACAGAGCGCTCTAAAACGCAAACCAACCACTTCCTCGTATAGAGGATTTAATTTACACATAGGTGGAATATGTAATAGCTTCCGACCAAACAGTGTGATGTCTCGTTCAAAGGGACATTGAGCAGGAATAGCTTTGCATAGGAAATGAGCCAATTTGGAGTTATGAATTTCTATAGTTTCCAACCACTCGCGGACTGGGTGCAGTAGATCGTTGTGTGAGTGAACTTGAATAAAGCTTGTCATAATTTTTTACCTTGATAATTTCAAACTAGATTGAGTTTTTTGTATTTGAACCTCTATAAATAAATACAGTTCGCTTTTGTAGTTTTATGCATTTATTACTTTTTCTTTGATTCTCTACAGAGCGAGAAGGAGTACTATTAACTACACATTCAAATACTACAGTTCCCGATGATTTGTCCTGACTTTTCACTTCATATTGAAAAACCCATCCAAAACCTAACCCCCTAACCTTTTCTTAATAGAGAAGCTCGATTTTCAAGGTAAAAATGTAGACAGGACAACGCTTTTGGGCAAATTGCCACTATTTGATAAACATTTCAGATCAATCCCTTAACGATGCAAAATTTTTCAGCTTACTGACAGTAGTTTCTGTTTCTATTTAGCCTACGTATTTTTTTAATCAATTTAATATCAAGCTAATATAAATAAAAGTTTTTAAGTACAATCACTGGTGTGGCATAGCATATTGACATAATTTATGCAAGCGAAAATATCGTGAATATGTCTGCGAAAATATACTTAATAATTTAACAAAATTTATTATTTGCCTTCTCATGTCTCAGAAAATATACGGTCACAATCATTAACTAATTATAGATATCCTTTATTAGAGCTAATTAGCTCCTAACGGCGCTAACGCTGCGATCGCAAAGCGTCACATTGGCGCAGCCTCTCGTAGAAAAGCTGGCTCACCGTTTTTACCACTTTAGTCAGCAGCTACTTTTTCAACTAGGAAGGTAAAAAATGGAATGGGCTATTTACAAAAAGAATACAGGTAGTTTTGTAATAGCAGTCGCAATTATGACTGGTGTTGGCATCATCTCATATCTTAGTTTGCTTCAGTATAGAAAAAACGCTCAATGGGTAACACATACACGGGAGGTGCTTGAAAGGACAAAAGAAGTCATGTCAGAGATCAAAGATGCAGAGACTGGACAACGAGGCTATCTTCTCACAGGCAAAGAACGGTATTTGGAACCCTATCGCAGTGCAACTGGCGAGATTGTTCAGAAACTTAAGACTCTGCGCCAATTGACTGCGGATAATCCAAATCAACAGCGGCGGCTTGATCGCCTTGAACCTCTGATAACTAAAAAACTGGTTTTGATTGAACAGACGATTAACGCTAGGAGCCAAAACTTAGAGTTCGCGTTGCAAATAGTTCAGACAGATCGGGGTCAGCAGATTATGGAGGACATCCGAATGCTGACTACAGCTATGGAAAACGAAGAGAATGAGTTGTTGAAACAGCGTTCAATGGAGGCAAATGCCAGCGCTCATCAAACAACTTTGCTGACTATTTTTGGCAGCATTATCGCTTCTGCGGTCGTCGGTTTAGCAGCTACGATTACCAATCAGGAACTCGTCAAACGCAAACGGATGGAAAATTCTCTCCAAAAGGCTCGCGATGAATTAGAAATAGAGGTTAACAAACGGACTGCCGAACTGAGAAACACTAACGAAGAATTGCAAACTGAAATTAATGAGCGCAAAAAGGCGGAGTCAGAAATTCTGCGTCTGAACGTCCAGCTTGAGCAGCGAGTTGCAGAACGCACAGCACAACTCGAAGCCACTAATAAAGAGATGGAAGCATTTAGTTATTCTGTGTCTCACGACCTGCGCGCCCCCTTGCGGAGTATCGACGGCTTTAGTCAAGCACTACTAGAAGATTATGCTGATCAGCTGGACGCACTAGGTCAAAACTACCTCCAACGAGTGCGTGCAGCCACCCAGCGAATGGCACAACTCATCGATGATTTACTGAATCTGTCACGATTAACGCGTAGTGAGATGCGTTACGAAAAGGTCGATCTCAGCGCACTGGTGGAGGCGATCGCTACAGACTTGCACAAAACCCAACCAGAACGCCAAGTAGAGTTTATCATTACGCCGGGATTGGTTGCTAATGGTGATACTCATTTGTTGCGGATCGTGCTAGAAAACCTGCTGGGTAATGCCTGGAAGTTTACAGGAAAACATCAAAAAGCACGGATAGAATTTGGGCTTTTACAGCAAGATCACACCCGTGTGTATTTTGTTCGTGATGATGGCACAGGCTTCGATATGGCCTATATTGACAAACTCTTCGGTGCTTTTCAGCGCCTACACGCCATGACTGAGTTTGAAGGTACTGGTATCGGACTAGCTACGGTACAGCGCATTGTTCACCGTCATGGTGGCCGTGTTTGGGCAGAAAGCGTAGTGGAGCAAGGCGCAACATTTTACTTCACCCTTTAACTAGAGGAATAGAGCATGATTTTACTTGTAGAAGACAATCCTGATGATGAAGCGCTAACCCTACGCGCACTCAAGAAAAACAATATTCTGAACGAGGTGGTGGTGGCACGCGATGGGGTAGAAGCCCTAGATTATCTCTTTGGTAAAGGTGTGTACGCTGATCGCGACATGAGCGTGATGCCGAATCTCATCCTTCTAGATTTGAAGTTGCCTAAAATGGATGGTATGGAAGTTTTGCGACAGCTACGAACCGACGACAGGACAAAAATCCTTCCCGTCGTCATTCTCACCTCCTCCAAAGAGGAGCAAGACTTAATCAATGGTTACAGCTTGGGAGCCAACAGCTATGTTCGCAAACCAGTAGACTTTTCCCAATTCAGTGAAGCAGTGCGACAACTAGGATTGTACTGGTTTGTCTTAAACGAATCACCACCAAGGATATAGCTTCTACCAATCCTCCAAAATCAGGTTATAGACGTAAGGCTGACTTTCTTAATTACGAATTACGAATTACGAATTACATGGGTATACCTCTGCGCGTATTACTTGTTGAGGATTCAGAAGACGACGCTTTGTTGATGCTGCGTGAACTGCAACATGGTGGCTACGAAGTAACCTTTGAACGGATTGATACACCCACAGCCATGAAAGCTGCGATCGCAGGGCAAACATGGGATATCGTGATCTGCGATTATTCCATGCCCACCTTTAGCGCCCCTGCTGCATTGAAGCAGGTCAAGGAAAGTGGACTTGACCTGCCATTCATTATCGTCTCAGGAACTATTGGTGAAGATACCGCAGTAGCCGCGATGAAAGCTGGTGCCCATGACTACATTATCAAAGGCAATCTAACACGGCTTACCCCTGCTGTTGCCCGCGAGTTGCGCGAGGCACAGGTGAGATGGGAGCGTAAACAAGCAGAGGAGCAGATTAAAGCATCGCTTCAAGAAAAAGAGGTGCTATTGAAAGAGATTCATCATCGGGTAAAAAATAATTTGCAGATTATTTCTAGTCTGCTCAACCTGCAAGCAGAATATCTCAAGGACAATCAAGCCCTTGAGGTATTCAAAGATAGCCAAAACCGGATTGAATCAATGGCTCTGATCCACGAGAAATTGTATCAATCTCAAGACTTGGCCAAGATTAATTTTGCCGACTATATCCAAGATTTAGTAACTAATTTATTTTATTCATACAACGTTAATTCCAGCGATATTACCTTGAAAATGAACGTTGAGGAGGTTTTTCTAGCCATTGATGCAGCTATTCCTTGTGGTTTGATTATTAATGAACTTATTTCAAATTCTCTAAAATATGCCTTTCCCCAAAGAGAACCGGGAGAAATTTGTATTGACTTTTGCTCCATACAACCCAATTTATTTACACTTAATATCAGTGATAATGGTGTCGGTTTTGCCCAAGATTTTGACTTTCAAGCGACAGAATCATTAGGTTTACGATTAGTCAAAGGTCTAATACATCAGCTCCAAGGCAATATCGACTTTACCAGTAACAATGGAGTAAAGTATAAAATTATATTCCCAACTAAAAATTTCTAACTTTATAAGTTAAACAAAATCATGAATCCAGTAAATATATTAGTTGTTGAAGATGAAATCATCGTAGCAATGGATATACAAAATCGGCTCAAAAAATTTGGATACAGTGTTATGGCACTTGCCGATTCGGGAGAAGAAGCAATTAGGAAAGCAGCAGATGATTCTCTTGATTTAGTTTTAATGGATATTCACCTCAAAGGAAAAATGGATGGTGTGGAAGCCGCTCAGATAATTCATAATCTTTTTAATATTCCAGTAATATATCTTACTGCTAATGCAGATGAATCAACATTAAATCGAGCAAAGGTGACAGAGCCATTTGGCTACATTCTCAAGCCTTTCAAAGAAAAAGAATTAAAGTTCACGATTGAAATTACCCTTTCTAAACATCGGACGGAAAGAAAATTAAAACAGAATGAACAATGGCTAACTACTGTACTTAAAAGTATTGGGGATGCTGTAATTACTAGCGATGAAGCTGGAACTGTAACTTTTATGAATCCAATTGCGGAGGAACTGACGGGTTGGAATTATTCAGATGCATTTGGCAAAGAAGCAGCAGAAGTATTCAATATTGCTCATGAACAAACTCGTATAAAAATTGAAAGTCCTGTAAAGAAAGTCCTTCAGTCGGGTGTTACTGTCGGTCTACCAGAACAGACGATACTTATTGCTAAAAACGGTACAGAAATTCCAATTGATGATAGTGTTGCACCAATTAAAGATGACAACGGCAACATCACGGGTGCAGTTTTGGTCTTTCAGGATATTACCGAACGCAACGAAATTCTGGAGGCACTCGCGCGTCGCCAGCAAGAATTCAAAGCACTAGTTGAAAATGCACCTGATATTATTTCCAGATTTAACACTGAATTGCGCTACGTTTACGTTAATCCAGCTATTGAAAAAGTTACAGGAATATCAGCCGAAACATTTATTGGCAAAACAAACGCAGAGTTAAGTCTGCCAGAAGAATTTTGTCTTATATGCGATCGCAAGCTTGGGCAAGTTTTCCAAACCAAGGAAGAAACGGAGTTTGAATGCAGTTTAGCGATCGGTCAGCAAACAAAACATTACCATGCCCGCCTTGTCCCTGAACTAACTAACGATGGTTCAGTATATTTTGTTTTAAGTATCGCTCGCAACATTACTGCTCTAAAACTTGCGGAGGCACAATTAATTCATGATGCCTTTCATGATATATTAACTGGCCTGCCAAACCGTGCCTTATTTATGGAACGGCTAGAATGGGCGCTCATGCAGGTAAAACGACGCGCCAACTATACATTCGCTGTTCTCTTTCTAGACCTAGATCGCTTCAAATTTATCAACGACAGTCTCGGTCACATGATTGGCGATCAACTACTAACTGCCCTCGCTCGGAGATTGGAAAATTGCCTACGTGCTGGAGACACAGTTGCCCGTCTAGGGGGAGATGAGTTTACAATTTTGCTTGACGATCTCCAAAATGCCAATGACGTAATCAGCGTAGTCGAGCGGATACACGAAGCTTTGACATTTGCGTTCCAACTCAGTGGGTACGAGGTATTTACCACCGTCAGTATTGGCATCGCTCTGAGCAAGGGTAGTTATAATCGACCGGAGGAACTTTTGCGCGATGCTGACATTGCAATGTATCGCGCTAAAGCATTGGGTAAGGCACGCCATGAGATATTTGACTCAACCATGTACACCCAAGTAACGCAGCTATTAGAGTTAGAGATGGATCTACGACGGGCAGTTGAACGCCAGGAGTTTCAGGTTTATTACCAGCCAATTGTTTTATTAGAAACTTACAAAATTATTGGCTTCGAGGCACTCGTTCGCTGGCAGCACCCGCAACATGGATTAGTATCTCCAGACAACTTTATTCCCCTGGCAGAAGAAACTGGGCTAATTATTCCTATTGGTTATTGGGTACTCGGCGAGGCTTGTCGGCAGATGCGTGCTTGGCAAGTACAATTTCCTACTAACCCACCCTTGACAATTAGTGTAAATCTTTCCACTAAACAGTTTTCCCAACCTAGTCTGATTGAGAAAATTAACCAAATTATCCAAGAGACTGGTTTGGAAAGTAGCAGTTTAAAGCTGGAGATTACCGAAAGCGTACTTATGGAAAATATTCAATTAGCAACTTTTATGATCTTGCAACTGCAACAGATGAATATCCAATTACACTTAGATGATTTTGGCATCGGCTATTCATCCTTGAGTTATCTGCATCGCTTTCCCAGTAATGCCTTGAAGATCGATCGCTCCTTTATTGCTAAAATTGGTGCTGATGGAGAAAACTTAGAGATTGTTCAAGCGATCGTCGCTCTAGCAAAGAGTCTAAATATAGATGTAATAGCAGAGGGCGTAGAAACACTAGAGCAACTGGCGCAACTTAGAGTTATGAAATGCAAATATGCACAGGGATATTTTTTCTCCAAACCCCTCGATAACAAGTCGGTAGAAACATTGATTTTATCTGGCATTGAACCTAGTTAGCTGCGTGTAACTAACCCGGCAAAAGCCCGATATTACAACCAATTCAGAACCGCTATAGTTAATTTGTGTTGTTAAGCAAATTCTTGGAGGCGCAGCTAAACTTACCCTCAAAAAGCATCAAGCTTTAAGAAAGCTGCGAAAACTAATGACTGATGACTTTTTCAATCACAAAAAGCTACTTTTTGACCTATGGGCATCGAGTTACGATTGGTTCTTTCCTTCAGTGTTTTATCGAGCCATTCACCAACGATTGCTGGAGTATATCGATTTACCAGAGCCAGCAAATGTACTTGATATAGGCTGTGGCACTGGACGTTTGCTTGCGCGCCTTGCTACTCAGTTTCCCAATCTACGAGCTACCGGATTGGATTTATCTGCTAATATGTTGCGAGTAGCAAGACAGAACAACCGCCACCATCCACGCTTAATTTATATTGAGGGCAAAGCTGAGTCTCTTCCCTTTGCTGATGGTCAATTTAATGCTGTTTTCAGTACTATCAGCTTCTTACACTATTTGGAACCTAAACAAGTGGTTAGTGAGATCGCACGCGTACTTTCTCCTGGTGGACGTTTTTATTTAGTTGACATTACTTCCAAAAAAGAGACAGAACCTCAATTATTGCCTATCTCTCCCCGTGGAATTAGACTCTACAGCCCTAATCAACGTCAACTTCTTGGCTCCTCTGCTGGGCTATTGTGTTTGAATCACCATTATTTACTAGGCCCTGTCTTACTAACGATTTTTGCTAAACCTCTAAGTTGAAATAGGGAATAGGGGAGAGTAAAGGGCTGGAAACATCTTGTATCAAGCCTTGTTCTGTATATCTTAAATTACGAATTACGAATTACGAATTAGTCTGACCTCGATATTCCATAAATACCACAGGAACTTTGAGCAGCCTTTTAGCTAACTGTGAGAATCTAAATTTTTCCTTGAGCGTAGATAAGCCTATTGTCTTGGGAAATTGTGGCAAGTCTTCAAAAGATATTGGCACAAAGTTAAAGCGACTGTAAAAGTGTACCAGTCGTTGACCTAAGCATTCTAGATAAAGTGGTTGCGTTGCTGTATTAATCAAATGCTGCGTTAGCAAACTACCCAAACCGCGACCTCTCCAAGCTGATGCAACGACCAAGCTACCAAGTTCTTGTGCCCCTGAGAAATTACGTAGTTGTCCGCAAGCTACAAGATTATCATTGCATTCAATTACCCAAAATTGCTGCCAATTTAATTGAGTTGGGTCAAGTTTGGCTGAAAATACCAGCAATCGAATCGACCACTGATCCGCAGAGGTTGCCTTGCGAAGCATACACCCAAATGGTAACGATAGATTGTTCTGGTTCATTAATTAGACTTTGATAGTTTGTATCACCATCATCACACCATATTATTCGCCTAGCCAGACTCAGATCGCTTGCTATTTCCTGGCAACTATCAATAAGGCAATTTCAAACATCCTCTAAGACATAAAACCCGTTCCAGGTTCTCCCTTAGCCATAAGAAGGGTTGTAAGGTTAAATAACTCTACATTTCTAGATTTTTTCAGCATACATGAGTAATACTAAACAATACTTCCGATAGAGGTAGAAATCAGCCATAACTATATCTGGATAGATGCATTC
The DNA here is from genome assembly GCF_034530835.1 of Nostoc sp. DedQUE12b. NCBI lineage: Bacteria > Bacillati > Cyanobacteriota > Cyanophyceae > Nostocales > Nostocaceae > Nostoc > Nostoc sp. DedQUE12b. The sequence goes on from NZ_JAVRCI010000009.1 coordinate 36,641, forward strand.
ATACTCCTAATTTTTTAAGATAATCTCAAAGATAAATAATAAGGGATGTAATCATGGCTGAACAACAGAAATCTAATAATGAACAACCTGCGTCTACTGCTTCTCCTGACGGCGAAACCCCTATCGACGAAAGTATCCGCAAAACTGGTGATGCAGAAAAGAGTGATGCTAAATCCACTGCTACTCCAGAAGCTCCAGAAAACGATGGTGTAGCAGGTAGCCCCAATCAAGGAACTGAGTCACGTTAATTGATTTGAACCTTCCCAACTTTTAATCATCTCGTGGGGTCTTTTGTTGTAACCCTAATACAGTAAATTTAGAGTGGAGATGTGGTGTTACACTACATCTCCACTTGCTTTTTGTGTCAAAATTTGCATTGTTTCTACGTTGGTGCGTTAGCGTAGCTTACCGCAGCTATGTTTATTCTCGTGTGGGTACTCGCGGTCAGGAATTTGTTCTCGTTGACTGTGATACTGCCCTCAGTCTAGCTCTTAGTAATTTACATATAGCGATCGCTCAGGATAATGGTCTCAATATCTTGAGCGAATTTTTGAGGTTTTCCGCCGTCTTCATACTCGTCGAGAATTTTCTGGTACAGGCATTGGTCTAGCTATCTACAAAAAGATCGTTGAGCGGTATGGTAGTCGCATCTGGGCTGAGTAGGAACCGGGCCGGGCGTAGGAACAGTATTTTATCTTACCGTCAACGCAAATTAAGGTATCTTTATATATGTATCTAATAACCGCTTACTAACCTTCTGTTAAGCGGATTCTTCCTATCCCTATCTAAAAAATAGGAAATCAGGTGATTATCTAACAAATTGATATAACCCTGTACTATGGAAAAGCTCACAATTCACATTCTATTAGTAGAAGATAGTGCAAGTGATGCTCATCTGCTACGCCGGATATTTTTAAATTCAGATCAAGAACAATGGCAGATGTTACATGTTGAACGGTTATCTGAGGCAATAGAAGCTAGCAGGGAAAATTCTACGTCTACCCTTGATAATTCTCAGATAGAGAGTCGAAAGCAACGCAGATTCGATCTAGTTTTGTTGGATCTCGGCCTTCCAGACTCTATTGGACTGGACACGTTGAAAAAATTTAGGGCAGCAATACCTGATATCCCAGTTGTGGTATTAACAGGTGTTGATGATGAACATTTAGCACTGCAAGCATTAGCAGAAGGAGCGCAAGACTATCTAGTTAAAGATAAAATTACTATACAACGGTTAGTACGTGCCATTCGCTATGCCATTGAAAGAAGCGAAATTCTCAACCAACTACGCGAGAGTGAAGAACGCACCCGTCAGGCGCTGGCAAAAGAACAGGAACTCAACGAGTTAAAGTCAAGCTTTGTAGCAATGGTTTCTCACGAGTTCCGCACCCCTATGACTACGATTCGGACGGCTGTAGATATCCTTGAATACAATAGCAATAAACTAACTGATGGCCGAAGAACTAAATATTTCGCTCGAATACAAAATGCTATCAACCAGATGCTTAATCTCTTAGATGAAATATTGTTCTTAAGTAAAACGGAAGCAGCTAAACTCGAATACAAACCTACACTTTTAAATTTAAAAGATTTCTGTAGCGAACTCACAGATATTCTTCAACTAAATGCAGGTAGTAAACACAGCATTATCTTTACTTTTGAAGGTGAATCGACCCAAGTCCAAATGGATGAAGACCTACTAAATTGTATTTTAACCAATTTGATATCCAATGCTATCAAATATTCCCCTGAGAATGACACTATTTGGTTTGATTTGATTTGCAAAGATCGCCTTGCAATTTTCCAGATCAGAGATCGGGGAATGGGCATTCCTCTAAAAGACCAAACTTATTTATTCCAAACCTTCTATCGCGCCAGCAATGTGGGTGTAATTCAAGGAACAGGACTGGGACTCACTATAGTTAAAAAATGTGTGGAGTTACATGGTGGTCATATTCAATTAGAAAGTGAGCAAGGTGTTGGTACAACTGTAATTGTCACTTTGCCACTACAATAGACCTCTTGCAAAAATATATTTTTGCACTCTTAGGGAAAAGGAAAAAGGTTAAAGGGAAAGGATTTTGAGTTTCTTTACCCTTTACCCCGACTTTTGCAAGAAGTCTAATATTTCCATACATCAAAAGATATATGGAAATATTTTTTAATATAAAATTACGCAAATAATAGTCGAAAAGAATCATTTCTAGGTAGGGGCAATAAAGTATCTTTTCTATAAAATGCAAATTCGCTTACATGAATTGTCCATACCTACAGCGAGTTTTGGCTAAGTTATAATTTTTTCAAAAAATACATTGCTACGTGGATTTTCTATTTTCCAGAGCAAGTAATTATTGTCACCATATACAACAAACGTTTTATAATTATAATTTGTTTCTATTTGCTTGCGCCAGCTATCTGAAGGATTTAGTAAAAAAATATCAGTGAACCCATTCGGAATATTGGGTATAGAACGGTCTTTTACTAATTGGAACTGCACTTTTGGCTCTAAAAGATAGCTGAGAGAAAAGACATTCCCGTAATTAATACCAGAATCATTACTAATCAAAAGTGGATGAGTAGCCTGATTAATAATTTTTGCAACTTGTGGATTACCAGAGCTAATAACCTTACTCCACCAAGTTTCAGCCTGAGAACTCACTCCATAAGAAACTAGCCCGCAAATAATCACTAGTCCCATAATTATTTGCCAGATTCTCCGGCGTACAAAACTCTTATTATGTAGCTGCGTAGCTAGTAAGTAAGTAACAGCTAGTTGAATTCCTAAATAAGAAATTAATAAATAACGTTCGGCAAGTGAGCGTATACCCCCAAAAAGTAAATCTGGTAGCATTAAAGGTAATGCAGGAATCATAATCAGCGTGACGATAAACAACCAGATTTTATAGTTACTTTTTCGACAAATAAAATAAATAGAATATCCAAAAAGAACTAAAAAAAATGGCGTAATTATATAGTTAAACGGATTTTCAAAGCCTGAATTTAAATCAAGAAAAATCCGATTTAACTGTAAAAGCCAAGATTTAATTAAAACATCTAAGGGTAAATGTCTTTTTGTCCAGGCTGTTGAACTTTTTAATTGCAACAAGTTAACTATTATAACTATTATCCAAGGTGTAAAAGCTAACAATCCTGCTAAAGATGCTAATAGATAAGCTTTTACTGTTCTCGTAAACTTAAATTTCGCAGTGGCAATTACATAAATACCATGAGCAATCATGACAAATCCACTGAACAAAAATGTATAGAGACTAAGCATTAAAGTGACTGCATACATTCCCCAATTTAATATGCGTAGTACTCGATCTTTTGATTCTAACCGTAATGCTCGTAGTAATGAAGCGCTGCATAGTAATACAGTCACTATCCAGAGAATATATTCTCGTGCTTCTTGGGCATATATTAAGTGAATAGGGGAGATTGCCATGAGTGCGATCGCAACCTCCGATACCCATGCCGATGCTTTAAATAATTCTCGACACAGCCAATAAATACTCGGAAAAATCAGCAAGCTGATGAAGGCAGATAAACTTCTAATTACCGTTACTGAATTGCCAAAGATTTCTACCCAAAACCGAGCAATTATATAATACAGTGGTGGATGCTGTGGATCCTCTACCTCCAAAGATCTAATTGTGTCACGTAAGCCTTTTTCCATATTGGGACTTTGGAATTTGGCAAAACTTTCCTTATTAATTATGCGACCATTAAATATTTGCTGCTTAACTTCATTTGCCGTATAACCAGAAATTCGCAATGATGTGAAAGTCTCATCGTGCCAGTAAACTTTACGGTCAAGGTTAAAAAAACGAAAAAATATACCCACCATTAACAAAACGACAATAAGAAACTGCAACCTATTTGGAGCAAGTTGGAGATGCCGCATAACTAAATTTCACAATAACTTGTACAACAATTATCTACTTTAATGAAACAACTTTATGAGTCTCAAAACTAGTTATTAAAAATGTCTAACCAAATAGACGCGGTATGGAGGCGATCGCTCAAAACAAATAAATCATCAGGGTGAAAGTTCTGCTGCGCCTGTACATTGTATTGTTGCGCGGTCAAATGTCCAATCTCTACCTATGCAGAAACTCAAAGTGGCGTAAATTCTGCACACAATCGGGGGTTTAAGTTCTTGCACGAGTCGTGGAAGATGATAGCTACGGTGTATACACAAGTCGAATTACCCCCCTTAGAAAGGGGGGAAACCAGAAAATCGAGTTCCCTCCCCAATCCATCGGGGAGGGTTAGGGTGGGGTGCTTATTTATGATTTATGGAAGAATACGCTCACAAGTTTGCAGATAATTTATTATTAGGTGAGGTATTACGTTGGCGCAAATTACGAGTTTTAGCCAATTTCCAGATTGAATAATAGTTATCACTATAAACAATATCTGTCTTGAATTTATACTTTTTTTCTATAGTTTTGCCCCAAGCCTCTGAAGGATTAAGTAAAAACACATCAGTAAACCCATCAGGAATTTTAGGAATTTTTTGATTGTTCACCAATAGAAATCGCACTTTCGGTTCCAAAAGATAGCTTAAAGAAAAGACATGACCATAATTATTACCCAAAGCATCACTAATCAAAAGTGGACGATTACTCTGATTAATGATTTGGGCTACTTGGGGATTGCCATAATTCATACCCTTATTCCACCAAGTTTCTGCCTGAGAACTCACCCTAGAAGAAATCAAACCACAAATAACCACTAATGCCATGATTATGTGCCAAATTCTGCGACGTGACACACTCGCATTATATAGTTGCGTAGCTAGTAAATAAGCAACAGCTAATTGGATTCCTAAATAAGATGGGATTAAATATGCTTCGGCAGACGATCGTATACTCCCAGATTTAATTGCTGGGAGTATTAGGGGTAATGCTGGCACTACAATTAATATAATGATAAAAGACCAGACTTTATAGTTAGTTGATCGAAAAATAAAATAAATTGAATATCCTACTAAAGTTAAAAAAACTAGTGCAATTAAATAGCCTAGAGAATTTTCTGCTTTAAGACCTATATCAAAAAAAATTCGGCTTAACTGCATTAATAAAAATGGGAATAAAGGTATTAAATCTGACTGTATTGTTGTTTTAGCTGCTGAAATTAAAAATTGAAAATAGTCAGCAATTACAACTGTTATCCAAGGCATGAAAGCTAAAAAACTCACTAGTGATGCTAGCAGATAAGTTCTCACAGTTTCAGTAAACTTAAATTTGGCAGTTATCATCACATAAACTCCATGAGCAACTGCTACAAATGCACTCCAAAGAAATGTATAAAGACTAATGGCTAAAGTGACTGCATAAAGGCTCCAGATAGCGAATAAATCTGGTTTTTGGCGTTCTTTTCCTAGCTCATATTCTAACCGTATAGCTCGCAGCAGAGACGCACTGGATAGTAAAATTGTGACTAACCAAAGAATATATTCTTGTGCTTCTTGGGCGTATACTAAGTGAATTGGAGAGATAGCCATGAGTGCGATCGCAACACCAGGAACCGATAATGGCACATTAAATAATTCTCGGCATAGCCAATAAACACAAGGAAACGCCAGCAAACTGATACAGGCTGATAAACTTCTAATCGCCGTCACCGAATTACCAAAGATTTCCATCCAAAATCTGGCTATTATGTAATACAACGGTGGATGCTGAGAATCTTGTTTTGCCAAAGACATGATTGTGTCATTTAAGCTTTTTTCTGGATTTGCACCTTGAAATTGAGCAAAACTTTCTTTGCCAATCAGACGATTTTTAAAAAGTTGCTGTTTAGCTTCATTAATTGTGTAACCAGAAATTCGCAATGAGGCATAAGTTTCATCGTGCCAGAAAACTTTACCATCAAGATTAGAAAAGCGAAATAATATACCCATCGTCAATAAGAAGATAGTTAAAAATCGCAACCAACTCGGAACAAATTTGAGATGGCGCATAACTGGGTTTCCTAAAAAGTTTTCTCAAATCATCTAATTAAGTGGGCTGGATGAGGTGCCGCAGCCGCGCCCGTCGTAGACATCGCCAAGACTTCAAGCAAAGCCTACTTGTTAAACATCGCCAAGCGGACTTTAATTTGATTGGAAGATTGGCAATCAACACCTCTCCTTTATTAACTACAAAAACAAATGGGCAAGGTTGTATCAAATCCTGCAAAACTGGATTTGGTTTTGAAACCGAGATATCAATGGAGTGTAAAATACACTAGATGTAACCGCATCTGTGGTCAGGCGACTCCATAGCTACCGTGCGTTGAGCGATCGCTTTGCGGGTTATAGTTCTCAATTCTCGTAACGGCCAATAAAGGATTGTTTTTTGCCTCCAGCACAAGACAGGGTCTAGAACGAGCGATGCCTACGGTGGGCTACGCCACTTGGTATTGTTAACCGATCAGAATTCGAGGTAGCAGTTTAAAGTAGCTGTATCAGCAGATTGATAATACTCCTTGGCCAAAAAGATAAAGTCTTGCTTTTAAGCTATCGGAGGCTAAGATCGCGCAGATGCCACAGCAGAATTTCTTGCGTTCGATTCCAAAAGGGTTATTGAGGGTGCCACTCCGTGTAGCTTTTGTAGTACCTTTCATCCTGCAAATCTCTGTTGCTGTAGGCTTAACAGCGTTCTTATCTTTAAAAAATGGTCAGAAAGCTGTTAATGAGGTTGCTACTCAGCTACGGAATGAAGTTACAACTCGGATTCATCAACATGTGACCGATTACATAAAAATCCCCCAACTCGTCACTCAGATTAACGCCAATTCTGTCCATGTTGGTGAGCTAAGTTTAAAAGATGCAAAAAGTTTAGAACGCCATTTATGGCATCAAATGCAGTTATTCAAGCCCTTAAACCCGATCGCTTTTGCAAGTACACAAGGAGAAATTCATTCGGTCGACCGCCTTAAGGATGGTTCACTAGTCATCCGAAAAAGAGATCGATCAACTGGTTACAATTACTATACTTACACTAGTGACAATCAAGGTAATCTTGTCAAGTTAATTAAAGTTAACAAAACCTTTGATCCTCGCACTCGCCCCTGGTATACAAATGCTGTGAAAGCAGGTAAAACTACTTGCACAGAAATTTATTCATATTTCTCTTCATCAGGGCTAGCGTTCAGTGCAACCCAACCTCTTTATAACCAGACAGGTACTTTGCTTGGAGTGACGAATGCAACGTTATCTCTTTCACAGTTGAGTGAGTTCTTGCACGGTTTAAAGATTGGTCGCTCAGGAAAAACATTTATTGTTGAGCATTCTGGAGAGTTGGTAGCAACCTCAACCGCGGAGCAACCTTTTATCCTGAGTTATGAGGGAGGAAAAAAGACATCCAAACGGCTCAGAGCGATCGCTAGTAGCGATCGGATCACTCATCTGACAATACAGTATTTGCAGTCCCAATTTGGTAATTTTAGAAACATTTCTTATAGTCAACAGCTAGAATTTGAAATTGATGGCAAGCGGCAATTCGTACAGTTAATGCCCTTTACAGCCGACTGTGGGCTAAATTGGGTAATTATCGTGGTGGTTCCAGAAGCCGACTTTATGGAGCATATCGAAGCTAACACCCGAACCACTATTTTGCTGTGTTTAGGAGCCTTGATCTTGGCTACAGGCATAGGAGTGATTACTTCTCATTGGATTACTCAACCAATTCTCTGTTTGAGCTTTGCCTCAAAGGAAATCGCTAATGGGAAGTTAGACCAAACCGTTAAAGTAGAAGGTATCAACGAACTAAGAGTTCTTGCTCAGGCTCATAATCAAATGGCTGCTCAATTACAAGATTCATTTGCTGGACTCTTAGAGGCTAACAGGCAATTAGAAGCTGAAATTAACGAGCGTAAGCAGGTAGAAGAACAGTTACGACATAATGCATTTCACGATGCACTGACAGGTTTACCAAACCGAGCTTTCTTTATGGAGAGCTTAAAACACACACTCCAGCGAGCCAAGCGACAGAAGAATTATTTATTTGCTGTACTATTTCTCGACTTGGATCGGTTTAAGGTGATCAATGACAGTCTCGGACACTTAAAAGGAGACCAATTTCTAATTGCTATTGCAAATAGATTAGAAGTATGCATACGCTCTACGGATATAGCTGCACGGCTTGGGGGAGACGAATTTACAATACTGCTTGACGAAATCCAGAATGTGTCAGAAGCCATTAAAGTAGCTGAACGAATTCAACAAGAACTGACATTACCCCTTGAGCTTGACGGGCAAGAAGTATTTACAACGGCAAGTATTGGCATCGCTCTGAGTTCAACAGTAGACTATGACCAACCAGAAAACTTGCTAAGGGACGCTGATACAGCTATGTACCGAGCCAAGGCGCTGGGCAAAGCTCGTTATGAATTATTTAACCAAGAGATGTATACTAAGGCTCTGGTCAGATTGCAGTTAGAGAACGATCTACGCCGAGCGATCGAACGCCACGAGTTTCAGCTTTATTACCAACCGATTGTTTCCCTCGCTAATGGGAGACTTATAGGCTTTGAGGCTCTGCTGCGCTGGCAGCATCCAGAGCGTGGTTTGATTTCTCCCACAGATTTTATCCCCCTAGTAGAAGAAACCGGAATGATTGTCGACGTTGGTTACTGGACACTACATGAGGCGTGCCGCCAGATGCAAAGCTGGCAGGTGAGCCATCCAACAAACTCATTAGAGAAAATCAGCGTTAATCTCTCAGTCAAGCAATTTTCTCAACGGGATTTAATTGAACAGATTGGGGAAATTTTGCACTCGACTGGTCTTGATGCTAGCAGTCTCATGTTAGAAATTACTGAAAGTGCAATTATGGAAAATGGCGATGAGGCAAATGTTGCACTCTCAGAACTTCGGAAGATGGGCATTAAGTTATCAATTGATGATTTCGGTACAGGCTACTCTTCATTAAGCCGTCTCCATAGCTTTCCGATTAGTGTGTTGAAAATTGACCGTTCTTTTGTCAGCCCGATAGATGCTAATGGCAAGAATTTAGAAATTATTGAGATAATTATCACACTGGCACACAAATTAGGTATGGATGTTACTGCCGAAGGAGTGGAGACAAAAGAGCAGCTAGCATTTTTAAGGAAGTTGAACTGTGAATATGGACAAGGATATTTTTTCTCGCGTCCGTTGGAGAAGGCAGCAGCAGTGGCATTAATCGTGAAAAATTCTCAGTGGTAAGGGTTTCTTGAGAGGATTTGGATAACGCCATCTGGCAAAGTCTGCAATATTAGATATAGTTAAAAAATCAATAGTTTTAAACTGCCGATCAATAGCAGGAAGGCTGCATATTTTAGCTCCAATATTCAAGTATGCCTGTAAAATTTTAGGAATCTCAACATTAGATGAATCTGAAGAATTTTGAGTCAGTTCTAGACAAAATTGTGAATTTGGGTAAACCAAAATACTTGGATGCATCAAGTTATTCTGCCGAAAATAATCATAAGCACAAGTAGCTTGCCCAGGACATTGTGTGAGTAATGATGCACAGCCAAAGAAATATTGGTTTTTACTCCAGATGAGATAATTTGCCAGCCCTTCCCAGAGTAGTAAAAGTGCCTGACTATTGCGATATTCTTTAGCTATACATGCACGCCCAACTTCCACTGATGCCTGAAGCACAGAATTAGGAATTCCATTAAGATTAAATATATCGGTAGCATCAAAGCCTAGTCTTTGAGAAGCCATTATATAGGTCTGCATCCGATAAGTTCCAATCGTTTTACCCGTATGTTTGGAGATTAGGATTAAATGATGGCAAACCGCATCAAACTTATCTATATCCATCTGGGTAAAGTTAGAAGCAGAAAATCCCAAGCCTAGTTCAAGATTAAAAACTTCAAAGCGCAACCGAAAAATTGATTCTAGTTCTTCTTCAGTTGAAGCCAGCCGTAAAATATATTTTTCAGTTTGAAGGACGGGAAAATCTTTAAGAGGGGGAGAAGGATTCAGTGGGTAATTGATGCGTCCAGAAACTTCCATCTATCTTCCTACTTAGATTTGCGAAAATATTCTACTAGGATTTAGGCACTATACAAATAGCTCACATTATGCGTTAATGTATCGAAGTGTAATTGGGACAGTTTTCGAGCAAAGATCCTTTAGAGCAATACGCTTGAGTTAAGGATTTTTGGTACTGATTTTTGACCTGTAAAGACGCGTTAGCGCAGCAGTAAGTTAGCATAGCGTCTTGTAGAGAAGCCTAGTCCAATTTCGTGTCTCTACCAAGGATTTTAGGTTGAACTGAACGCTATTGTGGTCTAGAGAGCTTTTTTACTTTCTTAGATTAGGGTTAGAGTGCTTTTATTATGGGCATTAATTCCCAAAAAATCTGGCAATAAGATACAAAATTTTCTTTTGATATACGCTATAGATGTAAGTCATAGCATTTTACACAAACCCTGATCTACAGCAGAATTCAGAATGCAGAATGGGCTGCGCCCCGCTGCGCTAACAGAATTCAGGAGTAAAACACGCTTTATATTTGGGCAACAGACTTAGCTTGTGTAACTCACCAACTTGAAATCTGCTGTATATTGTGACGACCATTAGCCTCAGTGAAGGAGTTATGTCAATTGGTCGACCGAGAGAACTTGCTATACTTTTCAAAAGTTGAAGTATCACAACAAGCCTTATCAAAAAAATTTTAGAATTTTCAGCTTCAAAACCAGTTCTGCCAGTTCTGAATTAATTTGCTAACTGCACATCAAAGGGCTATTTCCGCTTGCTAGAGTGTGAGTAGTTCACGTAAAATATAATGCCATTGTTGCAGCAGTTCTCATGACCTCATCTGCGTCGTTTGACACATTAGAGTCTTTACAGGCGAATATCGCTGAATTGATCGTTCGTTTACCGACATTAAAAAACCGGCAATTTATTCAGCAAGCACTTACTACTATTGTTCGTCTAGCTGATAATGAAATTGAGCGTCTCGATTGGAAAATATTATCCGCTGCATTAGCAGATATGGAGCGCGGTTTCCAGCTTTTTTATGATTACCGACACGTTCGCAAAATCACCATCTTCGGTTCTGCTCGTCTAGCGCCAGATAGACCAGAATATCAAATGGCCCTTGAGTTTGCTCGCATTGTTTCTCAATTAGGATTTATGGTGATGACCGGTGGTGGCGGTGGCATCATGCAAGCGGGTCATGAAGGTGCAGGGCGAGAAAATTCCTTTGGATTAAACATTCAATTACCCTTTGAACAGCAAGCAAACCCTTTTATAGAGGGCGATCCCAAGCTAATTAACTTCAAATATTTCTTCACCCGTAAGCTGTTTCTCCTCAAAGAAAGTGATGCTGTAGCCTTGTTTCCGGGAGGCTTTGGTACTCAAGATGAAGCTTTTGAATGTATGACATTAAGCCAAACTGGTAAATTTGGGCCAGTACCTTTAGTTTTAATTGATCGCCCTGGTGGTGATTACTGGCGCTCTTGGAGCGAATATATTGATAAGCAATTAGTGCAAAATGGTCTTGTCAATCCTGAAGACCCCAGTCTTTACACGGTGACAGATAACCTGGATGTGGCTTGTGATGCTATCACCGGTTTTTACCAGGTTTATCATTCCAGCCGCTATGTAGGTGAGAAGTTAGTCATCCGCCTGAAGACAGATATATCAGACGCTCTGTTAGAACAACTAAATGCTGATTTTAGCGACATTATTATTCAAGGAAGAATTGAAAAAAGTCAGGCATTACCTCAAGAAGCACAAGATGAAACTGTTGGACTACCTCGCCTCATTTTATATTTCAATCAACGCGATTTAGGGCGCTTGTATCAGATGATTGCCACAATTAACCGGATGGGTACTCCTTCGCCAGAGGATGCAGCGCATCCAGAAAGGAAGTAGGCATTAAAAAAGACAAAGGGAGAATTTTGAATCACTTTCCCTTTCTTGGCTTCAAGGTCATAGAACAATACGGTTCGGTTAAAGGGGAAAGGGAAAGGGGGAAAAAACTTTTAACCCTTAATCTTTAACCTTTCCCCCAAAGGTAATTCTGAGTTCAAAATGCTGATCCGAACCGTATTGGGTCATAGAAGTACGTCAATGAATAGCCAGTAGTAGACATCGCCAGTTCTTGAATCAGGCCAACGGCTAATATCTCCACATATCTGCAAGTCTGCTGTTTGATATAAGTATTTTTATCACAAATCTCATGTGGCTATCTATCTTCATGAGCAATGGGCATTTTGGCATTGTTAAATAAGCCAGGAAAACAATATGATTCACCCTACTTACAGATGAGAAAAACACTAGTTATTATGACTCAATACTGATTTTTGTAAAAAAGCTTGTATATTAGCACAGTAAACAACGCTTGAGATCCTAACAGAGGAATAAAAAATGCTGGAATTATTGGGTTCAGGTTTGGTGTCGCTTTGGCTGGAAATGGCTGGGGTACAAATCAAGCCTTTAGATGCCTTAGATGCTTTGACTTGGCAAAGTAGTCCTGGCTTAGTTCTTGCCCCCGATCCAAATCCAGCTGGGGCGACTACGGTGCAGGAATATCTGAAAAAGCTCATAACATCAAAAGTAGTGGCGCAAAATCTGGCTGAGAATCAGGGGATTTGGATGCAGTCGGGGCCAATGCTGATGGCCAATCATCAAGGTACGACACCTCTACCGGCTGCTTCTTTAACCAAAATTGCCACTTCACTAGTTGCTTTGAAAACTTGGGGGCCAGATTATCAATTTGATACTTTGGTGAGTGTCACTGGCTCAGTGGTAAATGGAGTTGTGCAGGGCGATTTGGTGGTTACAGGCCGTGGCGATCCTTTGTTTGTTTGGGAAGAAGCGATCGCTCTTGGTAATACTCTCAATAAAATGGGCATCAAGCAAGTAAAGGGGAATTTGATTATTACTGGCAGTTTTGCCATGAATTTTCAACGTCAGCCAATGCTAGCCGGTCTGATGCTCAAGCAAACGCTAAATCGTGCAACTTGGGGACGCCCTGCGATTTATACACACTCAATTATGCCCAAGGGAACACCCAAGCCTCAAGTTCTGATTGCAGGCGGGGTGAAAGTTGAAGCCCAACCAAACCCTCAACAAACTTTGTTACTGCGTCATCGCTCATTGCCCTTGAAGCAACTAATCAAGGAGATGAACGTTTACAGTAACAACGATATGGCAGAGATGCTGGCAGATTCAGTAGGGGGAGCAACTGTAGTCCAATCAACTGCTGCTAACCTGGCGAGGGTGCCACAAGTGGAAATTCAGTTAATCAATGGTTCTGGACTGGGCCCCGAAAATCGCATTTCCCCTAGAGCGGCTTGTGCCATGTTGATGGCTATTCAAGCTGAGGCATCTGCCCATCAACTGAATCTAGCTGACTTGTTCCCCATGTCTGGATTCGATCATCGGGGGACACTGCACGCCAGACATATTCCCCTGGCGACTGTGATCAAAACTGGTACTCTCCGAGATGTAAGCGCTTTAGCGGGAGTGATGCCCACACGCGATCGCGGTTTGGTTTGGTTTGCTATTATCAACCGTGGGACAAATGTCTGGGGTTTGCGGACTGAACAAGACCAACTTTTGCAAAGTGTTGTCAAACAATTACAACTACCTCCAACCGTTCCTGTTAACCTTACTCCCCACTCAGCCATCAACTCTTTACCCCAGCTAGGTGCAACTAATCGGAATGAAATTTTATACAAAAGTTAGGGACTTCCATAGTCTACAGTTAGAACAGAGAGCGGACTAGTCTTGTTAGCAATCCAAAAGTTTTATTGATGGGTAAAAACCGAACTTGTAAAGGGTAAATGTCCATAATAGCTTTTGGGTTAAATTTTCCATTAAGTTGATTACAGGTAGTTCGCAAAATGCCCTAACCCCAGTAGGGGAAAGAGCAGGCGAAACCAAAAGTAAAAATAACTGTAAATAGATTTGTCACGACTAAGCAACAATTAAGCTTATAAATTAGGTTGTGATTATGCGATTTCCCAAAATATCTCGGTCTTTACGGCAACTCACTACTCATGTTTTAGCGATCGCGCTAGGAGTTGTGCTAGCGGTTAGTACATTGCAAGTGTTACCCTCCCAAGCCGAACCAGCACCCACAATAACTGTTGATACTTCAAATTTAATTGCTCAACGGCAATCACCAGCTAGTGCTGCGATCGGTAGCACCAGCTTTGTCACAGCAGCAGTGAATCGTGTAGGTACAGCAGTTGTCAGGATTGATACTGAGCGGACAATTACTCGTCGCGTCGATCCATTTATGGAAGACCCCTTTTTCCGTCGGTTTTTTGGTGACGGTTTCTCCCAACAGATTCCTTCTGAGCAGTTACGCGGTTTAGGCTCAGGTTTCATTATTGACAAGAGCGGGTTAGTTATGACTAATGCTCATGTGGTCGATAAGGCTGATAAAGTAACAGTTCGACTCAAAGATGGCCGCACCTTTGAAGGGAAAGTTCAAGGTATTGATGAAGTCACAGATTTGGCAGTAGTCAAGATTAACGCTGGTAACGATTTACCAGTCGCGCCCTTGGGTTCTTCCACTAATGTCCAAGTAGGAGACTGGGCGATCGCAGTTGGTAATCCTTTGGGATTCGATAATACTGTTACCTTGGGAATTGTCAGTACTCTCAAACGTTCCAGCGCCCAAGTCGGTATTAGTGACAAACGTTTGGATTTTATTCAAACAGACGCTGCTATTAATCCTGGTAACTCTGGCGGACCACTATTAAATGGTCAAGGGGAAGTAATTGGTATCAACACAGCCATTCGCCCTGATGCGATGGGTATTGGATTTGCAATTCCTATTGATAAAGCTAAAGCGATCGCAACGCAACTGCAACGCGATGGCAAAGTTGCTCACCCCTATTTAGGTGTGCAAATGCTAACTTTGACACCCGATCTCGCCAAGCAAAATAACACCGATCCCAACTCTCCGATTCAGATACCAGAAATTAATGGGGTTTTTGTCATGCGAGTTGTCCCCAATTCTCCAGCGGCATCTGCGGGTATCCGGCGCGGGGATGTAATTTTGCAAGTTGATGGTAAAGCAATTACCAGTGCTGAACAATTACAGAATGTTGTGGAAGACAGTCGCCTTGGTCAAGTATTACAAGTGAAAGTGCAACGAGGTAATAAGACAGAGCAGCTTTCAGTACGCACAGCCGAGTTGCAAAATGCTTCTTAGAGGCAATGTAGCTGATTTAAATTGTGTGGAATAGTAAGGGCACAGTATTGCTGTGCCCCAAGCGTATATGTCTCAAAATGAGATTCACTTAGTGATATCACTACACAGTTAATAAACTTCATCATGCGTCCCGATATCGAGCAGAACAATAGCTTCACTATTTGTTTCTGCATCCAGTTCAATAGAGAAGACAACACGACAATCATAGCCGCAAGAGCAGGACTGAAGACCTTCGAGCTTGCCACTTAGTTTGTGCGTGCCTAAGGCTGGGGCAAATACGTCTGCTTCCATTTGTTGAAGAGTGTCTTCAATGCGTTGCTGGAGTTCAGCATTTCGCTTCACAAACCTACGAAATGCTCGTTTGAATTTTGGGGTCAAAACCAGCAGTCTCATTCCTCTAGTTCGTTTAAAGACTGGCGTAATGCAGCAATAACATCTTGGGCTGACTGATGCCGAAATTTACCTGTATGGAAATCAGCTAGGGTTTGTTGGGCATCTGTAGCTATTTCTGCACGACGATTTTCATAGTAGCGGTTTTGTAGAATCTTGATCAGCATTTCTTGCTGCTCGGAGGAAAGTTGCAAAGCGTCTTCCAGCACTTGATTGAGAGTACTCATGATCGAATTAGACTATCAACTCTCAGGTTGAAATAGATTACGAAGTTGAGTGAATTATAGCGTTCTACCTCACAATCTAGGAGACAATCCGCCTTTAAACACCAGATCGCGCCATCTCGACAGAAAAGCAAATTGACAAGTCAGTGCTTGTGGGTAGCTTGCCGTCGTCAGCATCGTTCTACCACTGATTAAAAACTGCCAATAGAGTCAAATCACTTACCAACAGTTAATACTAGACCTTCATGGGCTAGTATGGCTTGAGGAAAAGCAGATTTAATATCGACTTGCACCCGATCGAGAAAATCATCATGGTCATCTGGGTGATGATGAGAAATGGCTAGCCGTTTGACGCCAGAATTTAGAGCTGCATTCACCGCAGCTTGCCAGAGTAAATCAGCAGCATCATGGTTGTGAGATGTCGGCGGAGTGTAAGTGGCATTGGCAATCAGCAAGTCAACGCCTTGAATAAACTCTAAAATCCGCTCTCGCTCCACTTGATCGGCATTTTGGTGCAAATCCGTGATGTAGGCAATACTATACTCTTGCCAAGTAACTCGGTAGCCAACTGACCGCTGAGTTTGATTAATTAATGCAGTTGTAATGGTGACATCATCTAACTTCACGTCACTTTCTGGGGTCAGATTGTAAAATTGCAATTCTGACTGCATTACCTGTAAAGGGTAAGGAAAATGCGGCTGGAGCATCTGATCGTACAGACATTGTTTGATTGAGGCTCCATTTGAGGCAGCTGTGCCGTAAATATGGAAGCAATTTTCCCCAATAAATGCGGGAGCAAAAAAGGGAAACCCTTGAATTCGGTTTGATTGGCAGTTGGTAAAAAATAAATGGGCTTGTATTGGCTGTTGCAGTTCTTGCCAAGTTTTACCCAGGATGCGTAAGCCTGTACCGCCATCAAAAATCAAGCGTTTCCCAGCTACATGTATTTCTACACAAGCGGTATTACCACCATAACGACTGGTATTGCTAGTGGGAGTGGGAATTAAACCTCTTACACCCCAGAATTGCACGATAAACTCACCTGCTGGGCTACTTGGCAGGGTAGATGACTTTTCTCTTATGTAGCTTTGGGAATCCGACAACTCAAAATTTGACATTTTCCTTGAAATTAGACCTTAGCGAGCAGGTCATCGTAGCGCCGCACTTCCAACAGCCTGTTTTTTTCGTCCACAATGACTACCGTAGGAGAGTAACTTTTTAACTCTTCTGGAGTGAACTGCCCGTAAGTCATTATAATCAAGCGATCGCCAATAATGCCTAGACGTGCCGCACCTCCATTTAGCTCAATTACTCCTGAATGGGCTGGAGCGGGGATCGCATAGGTAATAAAGCGCTGACCGTTGGCACTATTAACTACTTGCACCTGCTCATAGGGTAAGATACCAGCTTTTTCCAAAAGGATTTCATCAATGCTGATACTACCTACGTAGTTGATATTCGCCCCCGTAAGGGTGCAGTTATGAATTTTTGCCAAAAGGAGAGTACGCTGCATTCTGGTTTGGGGTTGGTGGCAGGTTTTGCGATCCGTAACAAGCAAAAGTAATTAAAGTGAGGAGTTAGGAATAAAAATTCATAACTCCTAACTCCTCTATTATCCTCTATAAGCTTTGACGGATTTTTCAACTATTGCTGCAACCTTGTCCACATCTTGCCAACCGAGAATTTCAGTCACCTTTTTTTCCAAATTTTTATAACTACGGAAAAATTCGGCAATTTCATCTAAGCGGTGTGGTGCTATGTCTTTCAGGGATTTTACTTGAGTGTAGCGCGGATCTTTGTCAGGAACACAAAGGATTTTTTCATCGCGATCGCCACCGTCAATCATCTCCAAAAAGCCAATTGGTCGCGCAGCAATAATGCAGCCGGGAAAGGTCGGTTCGTCAATTATGACCATACCATCTAGGGGATCGCCATCATCAGCCAAAGTATTGGGTACAAAGCCGTAGTCGTATGGATATTGCACCGAGGAATAAAGTACTCGGTCTAGAGCAAAAGCTTCTAGTTCCTTATCGTATTCGTATTTATTTTTACTTTTGCCAGTAATTTCAATCAGAACGTTGATTAGACCCGGTTTCGGTTGGGCAGGAATGCGAGATAAGTCCACAAAAAACTCCTCTGATAACAGTGAATCACGGGGGCACTCAGTCAGCTTCGCTCCCCGTGTAGAATTTTAGGGCAATATGGATCTCTTCCCAAGGTATTTGTTCTATAGCATAGGGAAGAGGGCAAGGAGAATTGGGGACAAGGGGAAAGACTAGCTAAGTAGTTGGCACAATTAAACCGAACTATACAAAGTTTTGTATGGGTAAAGGGAAAAGGTTAAAGGGTAAAGGTTTTTCCCTTTTACCCTTAACCTTTTCCCTTCTTAATTTAGTTGTGTTTTTTAGCACCTACTTAACTTTTGTCACCTTGCCCCCTTGTCTTTCCTGCTCCCTTGAATTACCCAAAAAATAGAAAAAGCGT
This sequence comes from Nostoc sp. DedQUE12b, assembly GCF_034530835.1. Taxonomy (NCBI): domain Bacteria; kingdom Bacillati; phylum Cyanobacteriota; class Cyanophyceae; order Nostocales; family Nostocaceae; genus Nostoc; species Nostoc sp. DedQUE12b. Next base: position 54,903 of record NZ_JAVRCI010000009.1, read on the forward strand.
TACGAGCAAACTTCGCAACGCTTTTTCCAAGAGGGTATTATGGATATCCTCCGCCCTTAATTGTTGTTAGAGAGATTTCTGTCCTAACTTTGGTTGAGACAATTCAAATCTGGAGTCACACAATCCAGATTTAGCTTACTCTTGACCAACTACATCCACATCTACAGAGATTGTCTACAAAATCAGTGTTCTGCTTTTTTGTAGGTCTCCTCATGAGGAGATGCGGCTGGGAAGCTCGATCAATCTTGATTTCCTTGTATGTTTTGGATCAGAGGTTGCTGGTTATTTTGAACATTAGTTGAAGAATAGTGGGCGATGACAAATACGGGTAGGGTAAGAGTCAGCAGAGCGATCGCAGTTCCCACAATGTCTGCCAAACGTTGGGAATATGTATCGGCATTGGCAGACTGGCTATTTGAATTCATACAAAATTGAAGTTCTTCGTAACACTGTGTAGATTTACTCTCTGAGTGAGAGTATTAATGCTATTTTAGCTATTTTTAAATTGTAAAATGTGTAGCATTCTACAATTTAAACCAGTTATACAACTGTCATAGTAGCCTTTTTATACATGGAATTCTTAATAGAAAGTTACAAGTAAACAAATTATGTTTTATTTTGTAATTAATATTTTCAGGTGTTTCCCTGTATGGTGTAACGGCTTGCATACGCAAAGCAAACTTTGACAGCATCATAAGTTACATTTTTTCGCTGATTAAAGATTATTAGCAAAACATATTTATCCGATACTTCATGATTATAACATCCTATAAAGCCTTTGATAAGGTCGTTTTCCTGTAATTGCTAATTTGTGATACAGGACACAAAACCGCAATTGCACTGAATATTTCTCAGTGCTTTTGATTGTTATATGGTAGTTATACCCAAAAATATTTGACACCAGAGAAGAAATAGGTAGGAATGATTTTTGTAACCAATGATAACTATCGAATAAATACAGATACATCAACTGTATGAGGCAGAATGGATTCAGTAATATCACTAAATAAATATTTAATAATTTAAATTTCGCAACCTGTGTAATATCACAGCAATTTTGTCAATCTATATAAAGGTAGAGGAAAAAGTTTTAGAAGGTGGCATAGACGTGTAGTAGATTATTACTAAACTTTCCTTCCTTATATCTAGAACAAAATACCCAATCCCAATTTCCAGCTCCTAAATCCGTATAACTTTTTGGATAAATCAAAATCTCAGACGAAAAATTGTATAACAAATTAATCAGCTAAAAAAACCGCCACTAGATATAATAGGGCGGTCTGGTTAAGCAATCGGAGGGTAATTACAGATTACTCTGCTAATAAATGAAATTGCTGTAACGATGTTTGCATTAAATTGGGCAGAGAGGCAGAGGGGCGGAGGGAAAAGACTTACTGCAACTTTTTCTCGGTAACTGAGCGTAGCCGTTAGCGTTCGCATTAGCGTCTCTGAAAGAGAAGCCTCTTGTAGAGAAGTCCTGCTCCCCTGCTTCTTCCTCACTCCCTACTCCCTTCCATAAACACTGATTGGTTCCTTGATAAATCGCGTGTAAAGATGCTTAAACGTAGACTTAATGACGCGGGGCATACCAAAATCGATGGGCATCAACTTGTCTGGTAGCCGCCAATCTTGTATTTTTAATAAGTCAGGATTTAAATGCGGAAACTCTATAGCAATTAGTTCTGGACAAACCCCTAACCTTTGCGAAGCTGCAACTGTGGGCACTTGTTCAGGAGGAACATTGAGGATTTCTACCATCGCTCGATCTAAAGCAAATATATCTGATGCTGCTGCTAAAATGCCCAACTGGCGAGGTTCCCCGTTGCTGGGGCCATTACCTTCATGACCGATGATGCCATCTAATATGGTTAAGTCAGGGTTAATCGCTCTGGCAGTTTCTACTAACATTTCGCCAAATCTATTCGCGTCTTTTCCCGCTTCCATGTGCCACCAAGCTTTCATTTTGCCGGGAACACAACCAAACAGGTTTTTTACCCCCAGTGTTAATGTCAACTGGGCATGTGATTTCACTTTCGGTAGGTTAATCACTACGTCTGCTTCCATTGCTTCTTTAGATAGCCGCAGATGGTTAAAATTGTCACTGACGGTTTGGTAACGCTGACCGTGAAAATCAATGATGGGAAGATTGAGTTCTTCTAAAATCGGCAGATAGCCATTTGCTATTGCTACGCCCTTGGCACTACCAAAAGCAGGACTATCGCCTAAAAATGGCTTACCGCCAACCTCAATTACCATCTGGGCAACTTCGTAAACTAGTTCGGCACGGGTGATACACTCTTTACCAGGACGCGATCCTGTAAGTAGATTTGGTTTTAGTAAAACGCGATCGCCTTTTTTTACAAACGCTGCCATTCCTCCAAAAGGTTCCAGCAGTGTTACTAAAGATTCTCGTAAAGCCTCTCGTTCATAAGATGTAGCGCGGATGAGACTGACAGATGATTTTTGAGTCTGCATGGATAATAAATTACCAGTAATGAAGATATTCTTCTATCTTCCTATTTATACCAATTATCTAAAATCTCGCGTACTAGCTTAACCTCTGCCGTAACCACAAAGCCAATAAAGGTAACGCTAGTTGATAACCCTGTTCAGCACTATAAATTAAACCTTTGTTCTGTAATCCAGCCAGCGATCCCTGAAGGCTACCACCTCTTGAAAGACCGTGCTTTTGAATATATTCTTTACTTTGTGGTTTATCTGTAGGATCTAAAGCCAAAGATTCTAAAAGATGCACCTGATTGGCTGGCAATAACATGAGTAAAGATTCAAAAACTAAAGACAAGTCTTTGAGTAATCCTTCTATTGCCTGGTGCACTGCTGCTTCACCAATTAACCCATCAGGAAAAGAAAAAGTTTGCAGGCGGCGAATTATTGCCATTGCGTCGCCAATGTGTCCTTGTACAGCATCTAAAAATAATTGTAGTGCTTGGGAGCGAGAATCAAATTTCATTCCTTGTATATGCAATATCTCCCTAGCCCACAATGCTAAAACGTCATTAGCTAAGGGGGCTAACTGTATAGTTTCTAGGGGATATGTCTCATCTGGATGATGGCTGATCTCAGCGATCGTTGCTACTAAGACGTAGCTGACATGAGTTTGTACATTGATTTCTCGTCTGAATGTGGCTTCCCACAAACCATTACGATCCCAAGAGCGAATGTGCGGAAAACTCTGCAAAATCAGCACTACCCGCTTATTTAGACCAATAGCCATAATTTGGAGCAAATTGAGCAAAATTTCAAATGCTTGCCATAACTGCTTTTGGTTCAGGGAACGCAATGACTTAAGTTTGCCTTCTGGATGAAAGACAAAAAACTCATTGCCAAAGTTGCTCACCCAGTCTTGAATTTGTGCTGCTTCCCAGTTTTGGCTAATTGTCTCTGTTAGCAGTAGGATAAATCGCTCTCCATCTGTAGCGCGGATGCAGTCTATTTCCAAGACGATCGCACCAACTTCTTGAGCAGCCCCTCGCACTAAAGTTCGTCGCCCACTACCAGGTACGCCAGTAATCAGCAAGTCTCCATCTTGGGCTAGTACTTCGACAATCCGCTGAAATTCTAGCGATCGCCCAACCAATTGTAAAGGAATAGACAAATCCAAATTCACCTAGTTTTTGTCCTTGGTTTTAATCCTCACTTAACCGCAAGCATACTCACTTGCGTGACTACTGAGCAAGCATTGAAAGTAATTATGATTATAATCAATTTTTATTAGTGCTTTTTATTTTTTAGCACTTATTTTTAGTGTTAAAACTTATTTAACACTAATTTAAAAGAGGAAAGTATGGTACAGGCAGCATCTCCCATTGCATCCCAAGAAAAGCAATCCACCGTTTGGCATACTTTGGAAATTTCGGAAACGATCGCTCGCTTGCATAGTGATGCTGAGAATGGTTTGAGTAGTGTAGTAGCCAAACACTTATTGTCTGAAGTGGGAGCAAATGAACTCACAGGCAAGAAAAGCAAACCTTGGTGGTTAAAATTTTTACTGCAATTTAACCAACCACTGCTGATTATTTTGTTGTGTGCGGGTTTAGTAAAAGCGCTAACTGGTAGCTTGGTGAATGCTGGTGTTATTTGGGGAGTGACTACCACCAACGCCATCATTGGATTTATTCAAGAATCGAAAGCCGAAAGTGCGATCGCTGCTCTCGCCAAAGCAATTACCACAGAAGCAACCGTCATCCGTGATGGTCAAAAATTACGCATTGCTTCTGGTGAGTTAGTGCCTGGAGATATTGTTCTGCTAACTTCTGGTGATAAAGTCCCGGCAGATTTACGGTTAATTAAAGTTAAAAATTTACAAATAGATGAATCTGCCCTGACTGGTGAATCTCTAGCGATAGAAAAGAAGACTCAAATTTTAAAGCCAGATATTGCTCTAGCCGAGCGCAAAAATATGGCTTATGCGGGTGGCTTCGTTACCTTTGGGCAAGGTACTGGTGTTGTAGTTGCCACAGGGAACAGCACAGAAACAGGGCGAATTTCTCAGTTAATGGAGCAGCATACAGATATTTCTACTCCCTTAACTAGAAAATTCAATAAATTCAGCCAGAATTGGCTGTATATGGTGTTAGGATTAGCAGCCCTCTGCTTTGTGGTGGGATTAAGCTTTCGAGGTTTTGAAGAAGCTTTAGAAGCAGCAGTCACTTTAACAGTCAGTGCGATTCCTGAAGGATTACCAGCAGTAGTGACAGTCACCCTAGCCATAGGCGTTTCCCGGATGGCGCGACGCAACGCTATTATCCGCAAATTACCAGCCGTAGAAACCTTGGGAAGTGCAACTGTTGTTTGCTCTGATAAAACTGGGACTTTGACAGAAAACCAGATGACAGTACAGGCAATTTATGCCGGGGGATATCAATATACTCTCACTGGTATCGGTTACACACCGGAAGGCGAAATCCTGATAGATGACAAACCCGTGAACCTGAACAGCCATAAAGGTTTACAAGAATGTTTAATCGCAGGTTTATTGTGTAACGATTCCCATTTAGAAAAGAAGAATGGCAGGTGGGTAGTAATGGGAGATCCTACAGAAGGGGCATTAATTACATCCGCAAACAAAGCAGGTTTTAGTCAAGCAACCTTAGCCAAACAAATGCTGAGGTTAGATGGAATTCCCTTTGAATCAGACTTTCAATACATGGCGACTTTGCACGCCACACCCCAAGGTAAGACTATTTATGTCAAGGGTTCAGTCGAGGCAATTCTCCAGCGCTGCACCCTGATGTTGAACACTGATGGACAACCCCGCCCATTGGATTGTGTAGAAACATTACGGCAAAGCAGCGTCGAGCGGGAAGTCAATATTATGGCACGGCAAGGCTTGCGGGTATTAGCTTTAGCGAAGAAAGTAGTACCCGATAGGCAAAATACACTAGATCATTCAGATATTGATACTGGGTTAATTTTCATCGGCTTGCAGGGAATGATCGATCCGCCGCGTGAGAGTGCTATTAAGGCAGTACAAGCCTGTCAGGAAGCGGGAATTGAAGTCAAAATGATCACTGGCGATCATGCTATCACAGCGCAGGCGATCGCTTATCGTATGGGCATCAACAAAAATGGTTCAGTTCTGGCTTTCACAGGTGCAGAACTAGCAAAAATGGATAAAGCAGAACTTGCCGAAGTTGCCGAAGAAGGTGTAGTCTTTGCCCGTGTCGCCCCAGAACAAAAGCTACGTTTAGTCGAAGCTTTGCAATCAAAAGGTGAAATCGTTGCTATGACAGGAGATGGTGTCAACGATGCACCAGCCTTAAAACAAGCAGATATTGGGATTGCGATGGGTGGTGCTGGTACAGAAGTTGCCAAAGAAGCCGCAGATATGCTGCTTACCGATGATAATTTTGCCTCCATTGAAGCTGCTATAGAAGAAGGACGAGCAGTTTATAAAAATCTGCTCAAGGCAATTTGCTTTATTTTGCCTGTCAACGGTGGTGAATCAATGACAATTTTAATTAGCACATTGTTAGCCAGGGATTTGCCAATTTTATCTTTACAAGTTCTGTGGCTCAATATGCTCAATTCCATTACTATGACAGTGCCTTTAGCCTTTGAGCCAAAGGCGCAAAACGTCATGCAACAAGCGCCCCGTCATCCTAATGAACCATTAATTTCAGGGAGTCGGTTACAACGAATCTTAGCAATTTCTCTATTTAATTGGATTGTCATATTTGGAGTATTTGAATATATCCGCCAAACTACAGGTAATATTGATTTAGCCAGAACAATGGCGATTAACTCTCTCATTGCTGGACGGATATTCTATTTATTGAGTATTAGTCAATTAATTCCGAATTTGATTGCTAAGATGGATGGCACAATTAAAGAGAACGTTGATATTCCTGCTATTGGTTTTGGAATTTTAGGGGCAATTATTTTGCAAATTATTTTTGCTCATGTGCCATTAATTAATGAAGTTTTTGAAACAGCACCATTAAATTTGCAGCAGTGGTTATTTTGTTTAGCAGTTGGTTCACCAATGATTTTGTGGGCTACAGTAGTAAATCGTTTTGATCCACCGAATTAAATACAGCCAAAAACGAACCGCAGAGAACGCAGAGTCATGAGAGGTTTTTTGCTTAGTTTTTTCTCTGTGTGTACTCTGCGTCTCTGTGGTTCGTTAAAAAAATTGACACTAATCGATCTGCTTTGATTCTCGACTCAAAGGTAAAATATCACTCATCTGTTCTAGATTTAGCACTGTGGCTAATTCTGCCTCATTCATCAATCCGCGTTCTAAGACAATCTGCCGTAAAGATTTACCAGTTTCTAAAGATTCTTTGGCGACAGCTGCGGCGTTTAAATAACCGATGTGGGTATTCAATGCGGTTACTAAAGCTAAACTACCTTCGGCATAAGCTAAACAACGTTCCTGGTTTGCTGTGATTCCCTCAATGCAGCGTTCGGTGAGTGCAGCGATGGTATTGCCGAGAATTTCGATGCTGTGAATTAGGTTATAAGCAATCAGTGGCATCATCACATTTAATTCTAATTGTCCCGCTTGTGCGGCTAATGCGATCGCACTGTCGTAACCCATAACCTGAAAACACACCATTGATGTCATCTCTGCCATGACTGGGTTATATTTCCCTGGCATAATCGAGGAACCGGGTTGCACTGGCGGGAGTTGAATTTCTTTCAAACCAGTTTTTGGCCCCGAATCCATCAGCCGCAAATCATGAGAGATTTTGGCTAAATCCTGCGCTAAGTTGCGTAAAGCACCGGAAACATTTACAAATGGGGCCATACTTTGCATAGCTGCCATGAGATGGGGCGCAGGTTCTAGGGGAGTATCAATCAATTCTGAAAGAACTTCTACCACACGGGCGCGATACAAAGGATGAGTATTTAACCCCGTTCCGGCTGCACTACCTCCCAAACCCAGCACCATCAAGTCACCAGAAGCGGTGTAAATCCGGTTTTGATGTTCTGTGAGGATTTGTGCCCAAGCCCGAAAATTCTCACCCAAACGCACAGGTACTGCGTCTTGTAAATGGGTTCTGCCAGATTTGACGATATCTTTAAATTCTACAGCTTTGTTTTCTAAGGCTGCGATCGCACCATCTATTGCTGGGTGTAATGTCTTGGATAATGCCAATAATCCACCAATCCGAATTGCGGTAGGAATCACATCATTGGTAGACTGCCCATAATTAACGTGATCATTGGGACTAACACGTTTATAATTGCCCTTTTCTTCACCCAGAATTTCTAAGGCGCGATTTGCGAGAACTTCGTTGATATTCATGTGGTGGGATGTTCCAGCACCCGCCTGATAAACATCGACAACAAATTGATCTCGGAACTTCCCAGCCAGGATTTCATCAGTTGCTTGGACAATCGCCTGACTAATATCTTGGGGAATACAATTTAGTTCTCCATTGACAATTGCTGTAGCTTTTTTAATTATTAATCCAGCATCTACGTAAGTAGCTAAAGGCTTGATGCCGCTAATAGGAAAGTTTTCAATCGCCCGTAGTGTTTGAATGCCGTAATAAACGCTACTAGCAATTTGGCGATCGCCCATCGAATCGCGTTCGATGCGGAATTGAGAGTTTGTGTGTTCAGTCATAGTATTGTTTTAAGAGAGCTTCAGAAAACAGATTTTCCCACGCAGGCACACTCAGATACACTAATCTGCATATATTTTGCATATTTGCTTGCTGCTTATTGCTTTACACTTGTTAACTTTTAATTTTCCATGACCCTACCCAACTGGATTACCTTCTCTCGCCTTCTGGGTGTACCATTTCTGCTTTATGGCTTATACAATCCCACACCACAAGCTAGGTGGATATGTTTGGCAATTTTTCTCGTTGCGGCTTTAACTGATTGGTTAGATGGCTATTTAGCACGAAAACTGAATCAAATCAGTGAGTTGGGTAAGTTTCTTGATCCCTTAGTGGATAAATTTCTAGTACTTGCGCCGTTGCTGATTTTTATTGAACTAGGAAAAGTGCCAGCTTGGGGAGTGTTTTTGATTTTAGCGCGAGAATTAGCGATCGCTGGTTGGCGGGTGAATCAAACGACAATTACCGGGGCGAATATTTGGGGTAAACTCAAAACTGTCAGTCAAATAGTTGCGATCGCACTTCTGATTGCACCCCTACCTGAAGTTTGGCAAACTCCCTCTTTGATTGCCTTTTGGGTTTCTGTCGCCTTGACTTTAATATCTGGGGGTATTTATCTTTTGCCGCAAAAAGCTAGCACTGCTGATTAAAAACATCTATTATATCATCCTTATAAGTCTAAAATTTTTATAGATAATCATGACAAAATATTTGTAGCTAATCAGAAATTTCTAACAGTGCCCAAGAAAATTCGGGAACTAAAAGCAATGCTCCTAAAAGCTGGATTCACTTATAGAAGCGGCAAAGGCAGTCATACAGTATGGAGCCATTCTTTGCTAGTTTACAGCCTCACTTTGTCTGGCAAAGACGGAGCAGATGCAGATCGTTACCAAGAAAAAGATGTTAGAAATGCGCTCATGGAAATAAGACAACTGGAGGAAGAAGACAAAGGAGAGCAAGAATGAAACCACAATATAGTATTGTTATTCAGTGGTCTGATGAAGATAAAAAGTACGTTGTCAGCCTACCTGAGTTTGGCCCCTATGCACACACTCATGGAAATACCTACGCAGATGCTCTCAATAATGGCGAGGAAGTACTGGAACTTTTGATTGAAGATTACCAAGCACAAGGAAAACCACTGCCAAAGCCTTTGACTGCAAACATTTCCTTTCGGTTTGTGTAATCTTCAAAAATCATAGCCAGGTAATCCGGTAACATCAGTTTGTAGGGCAAACAAATCACCAGAGTAGAAACTTTTGTCAATCTCGGCTTGGCTAAGTCCAACTGAAGCGGTGGTGATATAAAGTGTTTGCAAATCTTCGCCACCAAAGGTACAACTCGTTACGAGTGGAACAGGTAGATTAATCCGCAATATTTCTTCACCCTTGGGGTTGAAACGAATCACACACCATCCATCCCACATAGCTGACCAAATATTTCCTTGACTATCTATTGTCAAACCATCTGGGTAGAAAGATTCATGAGTTAAATCAACAAAAATCCGGCGATTAGTAATGCTACCTGTTACTGAATCAAAATCGTAAACATATATTTTTTGCTGAGGAGAATCAGTCAAATAAAACGTTTTTTGATCAGGACTCCACCCCAAACCATTAGAGATAGTCAATCCTGTTTCCATCAGATGCAATGAACCATCACAATCATAGCGATAGAGGCTAGCCTGGGGTTTTTCTGAAGAACACATTGAACCGATCCAAAAGCGGCCTTGGGGGTCACATTTGCCATCATTAAAACGGTTGTCTGGCAGATTTACTTCAATTTCCAAAATGGGTGTAACTTCACCTGTCTGGGTGTTGAGGAATGCCAAGTGATGACGCAGTGCCATAATTAATCTATCTTTACCTGCTGTTGCGATCGCACCTACGACATCTCCCACATCAAAAAACAAGTCTTTTCCAGTAGCAGGATTGAACTGATGTACCCGATGGTTGTATATATCAACCCAGTAAATTAGGTTTTGGGTAGAGTCCCAGATGGGACCTTCACCTAACCGCGCACGGGCTTCTAGAACATTCTGGAGTGGATATTGTAAAACCTGGCTCATTTTATCAACCAACAACAGTATTTACAGAAACTAATTTTAGTAACCTTCAGGCAATTCTAAAAAAGGTTTGCCTTCCTTGATCAAATGGCTTCTCACACCCCTCGAACGAGAAAGTCAACGTGCTAACAGATTAGCAGCACAACTGCGCGAGTTAGGCGTTAACCCTGATAAGTTTTGAAGATGTGAGGGGCATATCGCTGTCTGCCCCTAAACATCTTTACTCACAACGCTTTTAAAATTTCCTCATCTACAGAAAAATCTACTTCAGCTTTATCTTTTGCATTAGCTAAATAGTCATTTTCCAGAGAGTCTTGTAACCCAGAAATCAAATCATATTCAGGATGCCAATTTAATTCTGTTTGCGCTTTATTCACCGAAGCAAAGAAATGCTGCACCCGCATCGGAAAAGCTTTGCGTTTGCCGAAATCAAACTTTTTCGGGTCGTAATGGACGATTTTTACAGCATCAGGTGATTTGCCAGCCGCTATAGCACTAGCGCGGGCTAAACCATCAAAAGTGACAAAGCGATCGCCAGAGATATTATAAATCTGTCCTATGGCTTGTTTATTACCCAAAACCTGAGTCATTGCTAGTGCCAAGTCTTTTACATGGCCTAGCTGGGTAATATGCAACCCATTTCCAGGGATGGGAATGGGGCGATCGCGCACAATTCTGTCAAAAAACCAGCCTTCTAACTCATTATAATTACGAGGCCCGTAAATATAAGTAGGACGAATAGAAGTAAAAGGTAATCCCAATTGAGTTAGATAAGCTTCTGTTTCATGTTTACCTTTATGCCGACTTTTAGGATCTACTGCATCGCCTTCTACATGGGGCAATTGATCGGATTTGAGATATACTCCCGCAGAACTCATATACACAAAATGTTGCACTCGGTCTTGAAAAATTTCTGCTAGTGGTTGAGTATCAGTAAGTTCGCGCCCATTATTGTCAAAAATGACATCAAAGTTTTCTTGTGATAATTTTGCTTTTAATTGAGTAGCATCTGTGCGATCGCCTATAATTTGTCCTACTCCCTGTAAAGAAGGTGCTGGCCGATTTCCACGATTGAACAGCACGACCTCGTGTCCTTTTTCCACTAGTAGTTGAGTCAAATAGACACCAATGAACCGAGTACCACCCATAATCAGAATTCGCATAAATTCACCCTTTCTATATCAGTTTTCATCAAGGGAGTAAGGACTTGGGACTAGGGAAACAAAAAGAACAAGGAGAATAACCCATCCCCAATACCCAATGCCCAATGCCCCGTTCCCAATCTGAGATTATCAGGTTGCCGCATCCATCTGGAACCTCTGAGGGAAAGATTCCGTCTTATGTGCTAATCTGGGGCGCTTCCCGTTAATTAATCACAAGGGGAAACTTTTCAGTTAACGTCATCAAGTTAGCCTTTGTATTTTCCACTTATTCAAGTTAGCTGTGCCCTTGAAATATGCTCTGGTTCATGAGTGGCTGACACCCAAAGCCACCGGTGGTTCAGAACTCGTTGTACGAGAAATTTTGAATCACATTGATGCTGATTTGTATGCTCTCATAGATTTTGAATCCAGCAATAGAGAAAGTTATTTATATAAGCGTCAAATTGGCAAGACGTTTCTCCAGAACTTTCCCTATGCCCGCAACGGTATACAAAAATACTTGCCTTTGTGGCCCTTGGCAATTGAACAACTTGATTTGCGGCATTATGATGTCATTCTGTCTTCATCCCATGCTGTTGCCAAAGGAATCCTTACCACTCCCGAACAGATGCATATTTGCTACTGTCACAGCCCTATGCGCTACGCCTGGGACTTGACCTTTGATTATCTGCGCCACAGCAAACTGGGTAGTGGTTTACCTGGGTGGGTGACACGATATTTATTACATCGTTTGCGCCAGTGGGATGTATTGAGTGCCAATCGCGTTGATTACTTCATTGCCAACTCGCAGCATACAGCTCGGCGGATTTGGCGTTGCTATCGGCGAGAAGCAACAGTCATTTATCCACCAGTGAAGATTGCGGAATTTCCGTTTCTCTCTGAGAAAGAGGACTTTTACCTGACAGTTTCTCGGTTAGTAAGCTACAAGCAAATATCCTTGATTGTTAAGGCTTTTAATCAACTAAAACGACCATTAGTAGTCATTGGTACAGGAGATGAAATGAACAAGATTCGCGAGATGGCAAACTCAAATATCCAAATACTCGGTTGGCAACCCGATAATGTGGTAAAAAAATATATGTCTAAGGCTAAGGCGTTTGTATATGCAGCTTGTGAAGATTTTGGAATTGCCCTAGTGGAAGCACAAGCCTGCGGCACGCCAGTAATTGCTTATGGTGCAGGGGGTGCTTTAGAAACAGTGCGAGATATTCGCTCTGGTGCGGATACAGGGACAGGTATATTTTTCAAGACGCAAACAGAGGCGGCTTTGGTGGAGGCAGTAGAAAAGTTTGAAATGTATGAGGGTTCGTTCAATTCCGAGTATATGCGATCGCACGCCGCGCAGTTTTCACCGCAAATTTTTGCAGATCGTTATCTAGATTTTGTAAACAAGTGCAACGAAAAAAGACCATTTTTGCAATGATGGTCTTGATTAACGTCTGATTTTTTTAGGCTTTTGGCAATTTCCCCCAGAAGCATCTCATTTTGGCTTTAATATTGGGACTATGTGTGGTGTGGATTATTAAGGAGTATGATGACTGCCCAGAGCTCACTCCTCTCCGGCAAACGAGGCGTTAGGCAAGACACTAGATCGTCTACGCGTTTCTTAAAACGCGGTCAAAAAACAAAGACGCCAAAAGTTAAACCCAAAGGTTTATCTTTTCAGGGTTTAAACGGAGAGTTTGCCAAACGACTGTTCGATATAGTGTTTTCGCTATCGGTATTAATTTTGTTCTTCCCCGTCTACTTAATTTTGACCTTGCTGATTGCCTTTAGCTCAGAAGGGCCAATTTTTTATGTCCAGGAACGGGTAGGGAAAAATTACAAAGCGTTTAGTTGTATTAAATTCCGAACAATGGTAAGCAATGCGGACGAAATCCTCATGCAAATGATGGAAACATCGCCCGAATTGCGACAAGAGTTTGAAAGCAGTTTTAAGCTGAAACAAGACCCCCGGATTACCAAAATTGGTCGATTTTTGCGAATTACTAGCTTAGACGAATTTCCCCAGTTCTGGAACGTTTTAAAAGGGGACATGAGTGTAGTCGGTCCCCGACCATTGGTAGCAGAAGAACTGCCAAAATACGGTTGTCACATTGACGATATTTTAACAATCCGTCCAGGAATTACTGGTTTGTGGCAGGTATCTGGGCGTAATGACATTCCCTATCCTCGGAGAGTCCAAATAGACCTGCATTATGTCAAATTTAGAAATTTCTGGCTTGATTTATGGATCATCTTGAAAACTGTTGATGTGGTAATTCTACCCAAAAATAACGGCGCATACTGAGTAACTACTTAGGGTGGATTCTGTGGGGCAGTTAATGCCCCTAAGTACCAATTCTCCCCTCAAACTAAAGGATTGCTCATTTTTGTTTCTATAATTTGTGCTTTTCTACTTAATTCAGACTTCTGTGAGTGTGGATTTTTGGCACTTTTGCCAGAAGTCTAATTTAAAATTGCTATTTTATTGAGTCTTCATAAAACTAGAGATATATGAAGTTTTGACAAAAAACAACATACATAAAAAATTTTGATTTATCTGGTAAAAGAAAATATACATAATTAAATAATCTTCAGCTATCTAATGCTGGACTTACGTGTTGAATTACTTTTTCTTAAGTATATTTATTTACGGAAAAAGTCTCATAACAACAAGAACTCGTAGGTTTCCCATTAGGCAATTCAGCAATTAGTTGCTAGGTTGTATCAGATTGGCTGTAACTTTTTAATCAAAGACAATAAGGGATAATTGAGCATGACGCAACAGAAGCGAGCGTTGATTACTGGTATTACTGGACAAGATGGTTCATATCTAAGTGAGTTTTTGTTGGAACAAGGTTATGAGGTTCATGGGGTAATTCGCCGGACTTCTACCTTCAACACAGACCGCATCGATCACATTTACGAAGACCCCCATAAAGAGGGAGTACGGTTGTTTCTTCACTACGGTGACTTGACAGACGGTACAACGTTACGGCGTATTTTAGAAGAAGTAAAACCAGTAGAAATTTACAACCTCGGCGCTCAATCCCACGTCAGAGTCAGCTTTGATTCACCAGAATACACGGTGGATGCAGTTGGAATGGGGACATTGCGTCTGTTGGAAGCAATTCGAGACTACCAGCATCGTACCGGAATTCAGGTGCGATTTTACCAGGCGGGTTCTTCAGAAATGTACGGTTTAGTACAAGCAATACCTCAAACTGAGACAACGCCTTTTTATCCCCGCAGTCCCTATGCCTGTGCGAAAGTTTACGCCCACTGGCAAACTGTAAATTATCGTGAATCTTATAATTTATTTGCTTGTAACGGTATACTTTTTAACCACGAGTCACCACGGCGGGGTGAAACCTTTGTAACCCGCAAAATTACTAGAGCGGTAGCTGGTATCGTTGCTGGGAAGCAGAAAAAGATTTATATGGGTAATCTAGATGCCAAGCGAGATTGGGGCTATGCGAAGGATTACGTCAAAGCAATGTGGTTGATGTTGCAGAAAGACCAGCCAGACGATTACGTAATTGCTACTGGTGAAACCCACTCGGTACGAGAGTTTTTGGAACTGGCATTTAGTTATGTGAATCTTAATTGGCAAGATTATGTAGAGTTTGATGAGCGTTACCTGCGTCCATCTGAAGTAGAGTTGTTGATTGGCGATTCTACCAAAGCACGGCAGAACTTGGGCTGGGCACCATCAGTAACCTTTGAAGAACTAGTTTCCCTAATGGTAGAAGCAGACTTACAAGCATTGGGTCATACTTCACCCAATGGAAAAGGTTCGCAATTTCCAGATGATATTGCGACTATTCGTCAAACACTGGGCGCTTTACACTTCTGATTCGGCATCACAAAGGATAAAATATGACCGCCTTAGAACTAAAAAATAAACGCATTCTAGTCACTGGTGGGTCGGGGTTTCTAGGCCGTCAGGTGATAGATCAACTGTGTAAAGCAGGAGCCGATCGCGAGAAAATTACAATACCGCGATCGCGCGATCAAGATTTGCGTGTTTGGGAAAATAGCCAACTTGCAGTTGACCAGCAAGACATAATCATACATCTAGCAGCTCATGTTGGTGGCATCGGTTTGAACCGCGAAAAACCCGCAGAGCTATTCTACGATAACTTGATCATGGGAACCCAGCTAATTCATGCTGCCTATCAAGCGGGAGTAGAAAAATTTGTTTGTGTTGGTACAATCTGTGCATATCCCAAATTCACTCCAGTGCCATTCAAAGAAGACGATCTTTGGAATGGCTACCCAGAGGAAACCAATGCCCCTTACGGAATTGCAAAAAAAGCGCTTTTAGTTCAATTGCAATCTTACCGTCAGCAGTACGGTTTTAATGGGATTTACCTACTGCCAGTAAATTTATATGGCCCGGAAGATAATTTTGACCCCGGAAGTTCCCATGTCATTCCAGCATTAGTTCGCAAAGTTCACGAAGCCCAAATTAATGCAGAAAAACAACTTGCAGTTTGGGGTGATGGCAGTCCTACCCGTGAGTTTCTGTATTCAGAAGATGCAGCGCGGGGGATTGTGATGGGGACTCAATTCTATAACGAATCGGAACCAGTTAACTTGGGAACCGGTTATGAAATCTCCATTCTTGATTTAGTAACTCTAATCTGCGAATTGATGGAGTTTAAGGGGGAAATTGTCTGGCAAACTGATAAGCCTAATGGTCAACCCCGCCGCTGTTTAGATACTGAACGGGCAAATCTTGCCTTTAATTTCACGGCTCAGGTAAGCTTTGAAGAAGGGCTAAAGAATACCATTGAGTGGTATCGTCAACACGCTGCATAACTATGTGCTGGTGAAGGTAAAGTGATCCAAGCTGGGTAATGCCCAGCTTATTTTTTTGACTATTTTTATTTATATGGGCAAAGTTAATCATCAGCTAAATAAAGTAGAACTGCGCCGCACTCTACTCAAAACACGTCAATCAATGTCCGTTGGAGAATGGAGAGAAAAAAGCGATCGCTTATGCTCTCATTTACAAAACTCTACTTTGTTTTCCCAAGCAAAAACAATACTCGCTTATTTCAGCTTTCGCCAAGAACCTGACCTCAGTCCCTTATTTGCCAACACCAAATATCGTTGGGGATTTCCTCGCTGCGTTGATAAATCTCTGTCTTGGCATATTTGGACACCGAATGATTCTGTCCAAAGCGGTTCTTATGGTATTACTGAACCACACCCTGACGCTCCAATCTTAGATGCTGCGGAAGTAGATTTGATTCTTGTCCCCAGTGTAGCTTGCGACCATCAAGGATATCGTTTGGGTTATGGCGGCGGATATTATGATCGCTTGCTCAGTTTACCGCAGTGGCAGACAAAGCCGACTATCGGAATTATCTTTGATTTTGCCTATTTGTCCCAAATACCGATTGAGCTTTGGGATAAACCACTACAAGTTATTTGTACGGAAACCGGATTGACTCATGAAGGTTCCAGGATTCAGGATAATGAGGACGCATTCTCAAATGTTTTATGACTAATCCAACGTCATCTACCACTGAGCAGGAAACAATAATTGACGAAATTATAGCAAGTAGTCTCCAAGCTCAACAAAAAACAGGTCCAGACCTCCGTCAAATTCATAGCAAAAGTCATGGACTCCTTTGGGGAGAGTTTATTATTGAACCCAATCTTTCTGAAGACCTGAGAGTAGGTTTGTTCAAAACGCCCCAAACCTATCCTGTATGGATTCGTTTCTCTAATGGTGGTTCGCCTCAAAAGCGTGGTCAATTCAACTCCGATAGCCAACCTGATGTTCGCGGTATCGCCATCAAAGTAATGAATGTGGACGGACCAAAAGTGCTGGATGATGAAGAAAAAACTCAAGATTTTATACTCAACAATTATCCTATTTTCTTGACCAAAGACGTTCGTGATTACGCCGATCTTTCCAGAGCAGGTAGTGGACAACTTACCCCAGAAAGGCTGGAAGAACTTGGTTACGCCTTTGCTATCTTGCAAAAAATTGGCAGCAAAAAGGTAGGAAATCCGCTTTTGATTCAATATTGGAGTATGGCTCCGTTTAAGTTTGGTAGTCGAATTGTAAAATTATCTGTCAAATCTCAACAGCCTGAACAACCACCCGAAACACTTCCAGAATCAGAAAATTACCTCCGAGAAACGCTGGTCAAATATTTGACGGAAGAAGGTAGAGAAGCTTCTTTTGACTTCCTAATTCAGTTTTATGTAAATGACGACAAAACACCGATTGAAGACCACGTTCAAGAATGGCAAGAAGCAGATTCACCGTTTATTAAAGTTGCAACTGTCCGTATTCCCAGTCAGAAATTTGACTTTGAAGAACGCAAACGCTTAGATGAGGGTATATTGTTTTCCCCTTGGCATACACTGCTAGAGCATGAGCCTGTTGGAAGTGTAAATCTATCTCGCAAGAGACTTTACAGCGAACTTGCAAAATATCGACGAGAACAAATCGCCCAACGATCGCGGGAACCACAACCTTATGTAGCGGTTGAAGATTAACCACTATTGTTTGACTTAAAACTGTAGGGTGATAAACGATAAGCCTACTTGATTAGATACTATTTTTGGCATTGCTGATTTGATGTCCAAAAGTTATTAGTTGTGCAACTAAAACTCTGGTATAGACGTAAAATTTTACGTCTATACATTTATCTAAGACATAATTGAATTTTAAGAAAAGATAATTTATCTTATTAATCAAATGCTGAACTTAAAAAAATCACGATCGCAAATTCTGCTAATGTATGCGCTGTTGGGAGCGATCGCCCTGTTGATGCTCTTTCCTTTACTATGGTTAATTAGTACAGCCTTAAAATCGCCGACGGAAAATATTTTTCAGTCGCCGCCACAGTTGCTACCTAGTCAACCGACACTAAATAACTTCTCTAGTGTGTGGAACTCTTTACCTTTTGGACAATACTTGTATAACAGTACCTTGGTGTCAGTACTGACTGTGGGCTTAAATCTGTTCTTTTGCGCCTTGGCTGCCTATCCGTTAGCAAGATTGTCGTTTGTGGGGCGAGACTGGATTTTTGTAGCGATCGTCTCTACGATTATGATTCCCTTCCAAATCGTGATGATTCCCCTTTATATTTTGACAGTCCAGATGGGTTTGAGAAATACTTATTTAGGGATGATTTTTCCGAGTTTAGCTTCTGCCTTTGGCATTTTTCTGTTACGCCAAGCTTTCATGAGTGTACCCAAAGAAATAGAAGAAGCCGCCAGGATGGATGGCAGCTCAGAGTTAGGATTATGGTGGCATATTATGTTACCAGCAGTTCGCCCAGCACTAGTAACTCTAGCTATTTTTGTATTCATTGGTGCTTGGAGTGACTTTTTGTGGCCTTTAATTGTCATCCAAGACGAAAATTTATACACTCTTCCTTTGGGAGTCGCCAAGCTAGCAGGGACATTTTCTCTTGACTGGCGGTTGGTAGCTGCTGGCTCAGTGATTGCGATCGCCCCAGTATTATTACTATTTTTGTTTCTACAACGTTACATTGTACCCACAGAAACAGGTAGCGGCGTCAAGGGATAAAAATATTTTTCCCATACCCAATTCAATAAGCACCAGTCTTTTTAAATACCACCCAGATAGTTTTAATAATCAGACTCAGGTCATAAGTTACAGACCACTTGCGTTGATAATCTATATCCATTTTCACAATGGTTTCAAAGTCTGTAATGCTAGAACGCCCATTAGCTTGCCATTCTCCGGTGATGCCTGGCTTGACTCGCAATCTATCCCAATGATGTGGATCGTAATTACTGACTTCATCAGGAGTAGGTGGACGAGTACCAACTAAACTCATGTCCCCTAACAAAACATTCCAAAATTGAGGGAATTCATCCAAGCTAGTACGCCGCAAAAATTTACCAACAGGAGTAATGCGAGGATCGTCAACGGATTTAAAAATGTGACCTTTGGCTTGGTTCTCAACCAAATGCTTGAGTTTATCAGCATCGACTATCATGGAGCGGAATTTCCAGATGCGGAAAGTTTTTCCGTTTAAACCACAGCGAATTTGGGAATAAAATATTGGACTTGGCTCATGAATAAAGGTAGCAATTGCTACGGGAATTGCTATCATAAATGTAATAATCAGCCCGACAATGGCTCCAACAATGTCAATTAATCGTTTTCTCACGCTTAAAGTTGACGGGTGTGAAGGCTGTTGCAAACAATTAACTGAATAAAGAGAAAGATTATTCACAAGGGCTAACTTAGTTTTATAACAGGAATTTCTACATTAGTAGTGTAGACATAGACATGATTGTTGGGCGATTTTTACTACTGTTGTCGTTACTACCGAGTGTTAATATACACAAATTTTAGCCGATGTAAAAACCAAAAACCAAAAATTTACAGAATCTTTCAATTCAAGTGATAGATTGTAAAATTACGGTATTTTATCCATTTAATAACAAAGATACTACTATCGTACAGAACCGAAAAATTACTGTCCTGAAGTATTAGTACTAATAGTACTTTGCAAAATTCCAAATGCTTACATTATGAGCATTTGGAATTTTGAGTAGTATTCTTTTTTCTAGCGCAATCTATCTACTAGTACAACACGGCGGAAATAAACCAATCATTCCAAATCAATGAAACTCTTATGCTGCATTCATTTTTAATTTTTAATTTTTAATTTTTAATTCCGCCTTGCGGTACTAGTCTCAACGATCGACCTCTAAGGCAAAATTCACCGTATATGGTTCTTCTAGTGATTGCTGATTACTAGCCTTAATTGCATCTAGATAGCGACGCAAAGACAACAATTGTTGAGAATTAGGACGATAAGTGAGACTTCCTTGTTTTTCAAAAAGTGGTGCTGTGGCGATCGCTTGATAGTCAGGATTTTCTTGCGAACTCTGGGTAAGCCAGGTTGATTCTGTCACTGAAGGTATCAAACCGGAAGGCAGTTCACCTTCCAAAAAAGCCAGCAGCCGTTGCTGACAAATGCGAGTATTGATCCCACGACCCTCAAATAACTGGATAACTTCACCGAAAGATAAGGGTCGGTCTGGTAGCAGTCGCAACAATTCTGTAAATAAGAAATAATCAGTGTATTGGTGCCTGGGTATATCTAAAATCTGGGGATGCAAAGGCAGCATCGCCAAACCATAAGCAACTCGACTGCAATTGGGAGCGCCGTTCTCGCCGAGGTATAAATCTTGAATAATCTTAGTGCTGGGAAGTTTTTGCCGTAACCAGCGGTTCACCGTTCCGACACAAGCCACTCCACCAGTTAGGATAGCTTGATTAATGGCTTCTGTGGGGATGCCACGAGCTACCAATAACTTGTTAAGTTCTCGGTTCAGGCGGCGCACAAAGGGGATAAATACTTGGCTTTCTAAGTCTCGTCGCTGCAAAACCCACCGCTGATCGGCTAATTCTAGGGTGAAAGAGTCTTGGTGTTGCAAAATCAGTTTTAAGGCTAACGCCGCATCTAATACCGCCTGTCCCAGTAGAGAACTTTCTAGACGCTGTTGGAGACGAATGCGAGCAGTGATATCTGGTTCTCCAACTCTAGGTAGTTCTAATTCTTCCAACCCTAAAGTCTGCCAACGCATTTGGTCTAAACCAGGAATTGACGGTTGCCATTGCCAAGGATTACTCGTGGTAGTTTTGCGTAGGCGTAGCCCGCCGGAGGCATCGCTTGGTGTTTCTAGGCGTGATTGCCGAGATTTCGGTGGCAATAGCAGCTGACAAATTATATCTTGTTCAATTCCCTTGCCAGCATAAGCAAAACTGTGGAGCATGAAATCATTGTATGTCAATTGCTGCAAGGTTTCTGGTAGATTCACCAGCAACATTTCTGTGGCAGTTGTCCCAATGTTAATCACAAGAGTGTTGCCAACAATGGGATGTTCGCTAGTTTTTAGCGGATGAGAACTTTGAGCATCGCTTAGTTTTACTTGCTCACCATTAACTGCATCGAGTTCTGGGAGTAGACTAGCGATCGCTTCTTCGACAAAAAAGACTTGCTGCGGATGTTGGATAAGTTTGCTAGTGAGTAAAGCTTCCCGCACGTTAAAGCGGTATTGTTCCGACCAACTAGATGGACAGGTACAAATTACACCAGCAATATTATTGATAATCTGGGGAAAATCTTGTTCGCCGATCCCCATAGCAGCAGCCATTAAACTAGGGGTAGTACTTGTTTTTTCGGATTTGAGGGTTAATAGTAACTTAGAGAGCGATCGCACAACCCAAATCAAAGGCCCTGCCGAAAATTCATTTAATTGCAAAACTGGTTCCCATTTCTGTCGTTCGCTCTTGTAGGGAATGGCTACTTGTAGATAGGGCTTCAACTGTGCAGAGTAGAGATTATTTTTCGTCGGATCTGCTGTCGATCTTGGTGTTGCAGGAGTTGTGTCCGAGCGATCAGGCGCTTTATCTTGGGCAACAGCCGCAGGTGCTGTCTGCTCATGTGCTTCGATAGTTTCGTTTTCACCGTGGGGTACAGAAGCAATAGGCAAATAAACCTCTGTTGGTAAACGAAACGATTGCTGAAAGGAACTTGTTCCCGGCGGATTTTCTGCTGACCAGTAGATAGGATGTACAACAAAAGTCGAGCGATTTAATAATGCCGCGGAAATTCCTGTTGTACCTAAATCAATTCCTAAATACCAGACTGATTCTAGAAGATTGGGTGAAATTTCTGGATTATTTATGGAGTTGGCAATTGGAGGTAAAGAACTTTCTGGAACAGGAGTTGTGACTTCCTTTTTTTCAGTTTCTACCTGGGGAACTGCCAAACTGGAGAAAGCAGCTGATGTATTCTCTGTTATTTGGAGATTTTCAGGGGAAGTTGTGTCTTGAATGTTATCAAGTGGTTCAGAGAAAACATCCAAGTTGGTAGCTGGCTGCGACTCAGAATTTAGCTGCCGATCAAAATTAGCCAAATCCCGATCTAATTGCTGCAACTGTTCTTCATCTAAAGAAATATCTGGTACGACAGGAGACTGGTTTGACTCAATAAAAAGTAAGTTTTCTTGGGGTGAAGCAGCAATGTAGTTATCTGAAGACAGTTCGGAGCGATCGCTGTTAATTAATACTTCCGATGTGGCGATATCTTCGCTGCGATCAGGCAGCGTGTCGTAGACAGACGCTTCGGGAACAGTAGGCTCTACCAACGAAATTTCTGCTACTTCTGGAGTCACTGGTGATGTGGTTGTGGCATCATCCACAAAAGATGAGACCTCTAGCAGTTGCAGTTCGCTATCTGTATCAGGCAATAAGTCAGTTGCTGTAGTTGTGGCATTATCCACAGAAGATGAGACTTCCAGCAATTGCAATTCACTCTCTGTATCAGGCAATAAGTCAGTTAGGGTGTTAATTGTATCAGCACTAGCTGGCTGAGTGCCGATTTGTGGCAAATTGTCTATTTGTGGAGTAGAGAAGCTAAGAGGTGAATCTAAGTCAGTATCCTCTTCAAAAAATAGTTCTTCCTGTGGCTCTGATGAATCTGTGGTTTCACTTAAATATTGGATTGGAAGATCCATATCCGGTGTCACAATCGCAGAATTCACGATTGGAGAGACAGGCGGGTCCTGGGCGATATTCAACTGAGATGCAGAGGCTGTGGAAGCAGATAAGTCATTTGTGGGAACATCGAGACTGGGATTATTAACATCACCAGCATCAAACAAACTGGCGTAAAGTTGGTCTACTTCATCACCAATAGCCGCAGAAATATCTTGCGGTAATTCGGTCGGGGTTTGAGAATATTCAGATGAGTCTACACCAAGCTGCAACAGCACTGCATCTAGATCCTCTGTAAGGGTAGTCTCCTGTTGCTCAGAAGTAATTGTGAGTGGAGATGAAGTTTCTGGCTGTATCAGCTCCAAAGATTGGGGTGCAACTCCAGCACCAATCTCGGCTGGTTCAGTCAATGATGGTAGTGTCTCAGATTCTCCCAGCAAAGATGACTGCGAACTAGGGGATTCTTGTTGCAAATGCTGGGTTAAATTGTTGACAAAGCTGGCCATCAGCTGTTCGCCTTGCATCCCCTTGCTATGCATTCTTGCCAGTGCTTGGGACAAGGATTCGTAATAAGTATTAATGTTGCGCTGTAGTGCTTCAAAGACTACATTTACCGTCCCATCTAGTGATAATAGGCGTTGATCTAACTCCCTAGCTAGCTGGGTTAAGCGCTCCACATCGTCAGAGGATTCTAATAAAGATTGAGTTGCAGAGTTTGCGTAATTAATTCCTCCTGAAGAACTGGCGGAATTTTCCCTCGTCTGTCCCATCAGTGGTGTTAAAGTTGGCACAAGGCGACTCATAAGTACCTGTAAAAACTCGGCAATCATTTGCTCTTGGTTTGTCAACTGCTGCGCTAAGGAGTAGTTTTGCAATCGCTTTTGTTCTAGTTGCCGAATTTCTTGTATGAGAGTGGCTCGCTCTTGCAAAAGCAATTCTAATTCCGATCGCAACGGCTGAATCAATCTCGAAAATTCATTTTTTAATTCTCCCGCGCCAACAGTACTCACTTCCTGACTGGGTTCGAGCGGCGGTAGTGGATACTGGTTATTACCACGATCAATAAATTTTGTTAACAAAGGCGATGGCTCCGTCAACCCCAAGGGCGATCGCGGATCTTCAGAAGACTGATTTGGGATGCCGCTCTCTAATGCTTCTTTTTCTTGTAACCTCACCAAGAAGTCGCGAATTCGCTCTAAAACTTCTTTAGGCTCTTGCGCCTGACCAGACAAAAATCTAGACAGGCGCTTGCCACCGCTGGCAAGTAAGTTGTCAATGTCTGCGATCAGCTTTTGAATTTCATCTGTACTAAAAGTCACTTTTTTACCTTATTTAAGAATATATGTCAAATAATATGACAATTAATTTACAATCACTGTATCCCTATGGGGATCTTGCTACGTGCAGCGTCGACCATAGAAGAAATTTTGAGTGGCAAAAGCCGCTACTTGGAATTGTGACTAGTCATTATGTTATGGATTACTGTGAGTCGTGGCAATCTTCAATTATCGAAGAAAACAAAGAGAAACTTCTCTCCTTGTCTCCCTCTCTTTTTATCCTCTTCAACAGCCTTTGCTCGAAAAGCTTAATTTTGCAGGTCATTGGTTGCCTATTTTTGAAAATCGCTAAAATACCTGAGCAATAATTTACTCCCTTTAGTATCATTAATGTTGTTTGCCTATATTCATAACTAATCAAGTTTGCAGTGCAGCTAGCCCCTAAGCAATACAACCGCAGGCTATAAACTACTTTTTGCAAAACTTTTACCCCGTTTAAACTTATAGGTAAAGATTATTTAGAAAAACTTCTTGTCGCTTTCTTGTGTAGCATAGTTTAGTTTTTTCTTTGAAAGGGAGCTGTGCAATGATAGCTTAGGCTAAAAATGGCACTCCTGTTTTTTGTGTGTACATAGCAGCTTGAATTAAAGATGTCGTAATGGAAGATCGATATAGCTTGCAAGCACAGGCTAATTCCTGGATGATCACCTCCGCTCCCTTTTTTCAAGGGTTGCCAGAAACTGCTGTGGAATCAGCCCTCACCCATCTTGTTACCCGCACTCACCCAGCCAATCAGGTGATTCTACTGGAAAATGACTGGGGTGGTTCTGTGTATTTTATTATGGACGGATGGGTAAAAATCCGTACATACAATCTGGAAGGAAAAGAGGTAACGCTGAATATTATTGGCAAAGGTGAATTGTTTGGTGAAATGGCGGCGCTAGATGAAGCACCTCGATCCACCGACGTGATTACCTTGGCCCCAACGGTAATTGGTAGTATGCCTGCTCAGGATTTTGTCAAATTACTTCAGATAGAACCCCTGGCGGGAGTTCGATTGGCGCAACTAATGGCACGACGTTTGCGGCAAGTAAATCGCCGATTGCGGTTGCGGGAATCTGATAGCCAGTCAAGGGTAGCAGATACGTTGTTATTTTTGGCAGAAGGACAGGGAAAAAAAGGGCAAACCGGAACCGAAATCCCCAATTTACCTCATCGGGAATTAAGTAGTTTGAGCGGACTGGCGCGGGAAACGGTGACACGAGTATTGACAAGGCTAGAAAAAAAAGGCTTGATTAAACGGGATCAAGACACTATTTGTATTCCCGATTTGTCAGCCTTAGAAAGAATGATCGTTTAAAAACTTGTCAGATATGAGTATTTTAGATTCTCTCTCAGATGAACCGGAGGAAGATCCATCCTCTGAATCTCCAACTCCTCAGAATCATTGGTTAGATAAAGAACAGCAGTTAATGCCTCCTCAAATCAAAGCTGATGCGCCTTTGAGGATGGTGGAAACAGCATTTTTAGCCAGTACCGCTAGCCTGATTTGGTTTATTAATTTTTACTTTCCTTTGGGCCCAGTTTTGCGGATATTTTTTCCGGTGCCGATCGCTCTAGTTTATCTGCGCTGGGGCAAACGTGCAGCATGGATGGCAGCACTCACCTCTGGGTTACTGCTGACGGTATTGATGGGGCCAGCCCGCAGTTTGCTGTTTGTCATGCCCTACGGGTTCATGGGCGTCCTTTTAGGCGCTACGTGGTGTCGTCGTCGTCTTCCCTGGATTGTTTCTATCACTTTGGGTACGCTATTAGGTACTTTAGGAGTCTTTTTTCGGGTGTGGTTGCTGTCTGTTTTGTCAGGTGAAGACCTGTGGATTTATGTGATTACCCAGGTGACTGAGTTCATTGAGTGGGTATTTTTTAACTTGAGTTTGTTGACGAGTCCCAGTGTATTTTTGATTCAAGTAGGAGCGATCGCTTTAATTTTACTCAACAACTTTATCTACCTTTTTGTGGTGCACCTAGCAGCATGGTTGCTTTTTGACCGTCTGGGCAACCCGATCCCCCGCCCACCACACTGGGTACAAGTTCTCATGGATTATGAAGGATAGTTATTAGTCATTTGTTGTTTGTCATTTGTCATTGGTTAAACGATCAGTTCTAATTAATAACCAATGTCCTATGCCCAATTGCCCATGCCCAATTCCCAAATTAGTATTTATACGCAAAAAGAACAGGGTGAACAATGGCTGCGAAGGTATCGTGGTTGTCTACCCGTATTTGCTTGTGTTTTAGGATTTACTGAAACTGGTTTAATTCCAGGGATTTCAGCAGCTGGTCGCACTCCAGAGGATCGGAAATATACTGCTTGTGCCGATGCCGAGTTTTTGTATTACGGCCCAGAACATAAAGCCCAATATCCCCTACCACCATTGGCGGCTGGGGCTTCACCTGTGCTGATTTCTCGTGCTGTCTTTGAGTCACTAAAGATACCAGTTCATTTATTTAATGCGGGTTTACCTCAGCCCCCTGCTGTGCCAGTAATTGATTTGGGTAGCGCTCCTGCTAAGTGTTTAAGTGGAGGTGCTGCAATGGAAATTACAACAGTACACCACTTGTTTGAACAAGGGCTACTTTGGGGAGAACGCCTAGCTGCCAATATCCAACAGGAGTATCTGATTGTCGGTGAGTGCGTTGTCGGAGGTACTACAACTGCCCTGGCAATCTTAACAGGTTTAGGTATAGATGCTGCCGGAAAAGTTAACAGTAGCCACCCTGTTTGTAACCACGCGCAAAAGTGGGCACTAGTGCAAGCTGGACTGGAGAAGATGAGGGAGAGCAGGGTGCAGGGGAGGCAGGGGGTGCAGGGGGAGATAAACTTCCAATCTCAAATCCAAAATCCAAAATCTAAAATCCAAAATTCTGTAGATCCCTTACAACTTGTCGCCGCCGTGGGCGATCCGATGCAAGCAGTGGTAGCTGGGATGGCGATCGCTGCTAGCCGTAGTTGTGGTGTGATGCTGGCTGGAGGGACGCAAATGCTGGCGGTTTATGCGTTGATGAGTGCGATCGCTCAAGCTTACGCCTTATCATGGCAACCAGAAGCAGTAGTTGTAGGTACAACCCGCTGGGTGGCTGAAGATCCTACTGGCGCTACAGTTGACTTAGCTCTCAACTTAGGAAAAAACAGCTTAACTCCGAGTGGAGGAACCCCTCCTCTATTAGCAACTCATCTGAGCTTTGCTGATTCTCGTTATCCCCAACTGAGAGCTTATGAGCAGGGCTTTGTCAAAGAAGGTATGGGTGCTGGAGCCGCTTGCATAGCCGCCCATCTTAGCCAAGATTGGCAGCAACACCAACTTTTGACAGCCATTGAAGCTCAACTTGAACGGCTAAGTACAGCATCTCATTAATTCTTAGCGAATTAAATTCGGCAAGATTCTGCGCCCCACCAAAGTTATAAACGGAGGTTTCCTCCGATGCTACTTCTCTGTGCGTTTAAAAATCTTGCCCGGCATGACAGAAGAATTAGAATAAACTATGAATTGGAGTTTTCCCTTATTTATGAGCGTCATAATTCCCGATGACATCCTCTAAGCATCAAACATGACTAAGGATGAACTGAAATTAGAAATTGCCATCTTGCTTTATCAGCAAGCTAAAATTAGCAGTGGCAAAGTCCGAGCCTGGACAGGAATCACAGTACTTGAATTCCATTAATGCCGGCATATTCGATGGCGCTAGCTACAGAAGACTAGTTAAGGTTATTCTTTCTTTAATTTATTATCTAATTGGGAAACGCGTAATATTTCTATCTGCTAAAGCGGTTCTGGAGCAACAAATAAAATGACTCTTTTATTATTTGTCATCCTGTTGACAATTAACTTAGGTGCTGGATGTTATTTGACTCTAGCTAATCCTCTAAAAGTCTCAGAGCTAACATCAACTAAACTTATTTTTATTATTCGACCAAAAGTATTTTTAGGTTTGGGAATATTTTTTAGTCAATTATTTGTTCTATTTTTATTTGCGACTATTGTATATACACCTATTACACAACTTGTCTGCAATCGTTATTCAAACAATATATCCACTTCAAATATTGATTTGAGTGCGGGACAAAATACTCTAACAGGAATGTGTAAGTTAACAGAAAACTATTGGTTTGGTCAAGAAAAAAGTGAAGTGCTAGTTTCTGAGTTACTAGAGGCTAAATTGGAAACAGAGATGCAAACCGATAGTCAAGTTAAGCCCAGATCCTCATATAAAATTTTACTATTAACTGATAAAGATAGCTTTCCTTTTACAGATAGAACATACCCAAAATTTAAACTTGAAGAATTACAATCAATAGTATTAAGAATTAACCAATTTTTGAAAAACCCTACAGAGAACAATTTAGCGGTTATACTTGATGACACTTTTATGGGTTACATTGTTGTCAGGTTTACTGTATTCTGTGGAATATTAGCGTTGCTAGTAGCGTCACCAGGTTTATTTATCACTTGTAATTTTGATAAAGAAACAAATATTGTAAAACTTAGTCGTTACAGATGGTTTGGAACGTTAGGAAAAACTGTTTTTCAATATTCTTTGAACGAGATTACTAATGTTAAGCTTGAGCGGATTGATACTAGTATAGATGGATACTTTTTTCGGGTTATTTTAGTACTAGAGTCGGGTGATAATTTACCATTAACGCCCAATTATACTTCAAATTATATAAATGGAGATTCTATAGTTAGAGTAACTAAAGATTTTCTGGAACTAAAACATAAAGATAGTGCTAGATAAAAGCGTGAGATTAGTAGACTCAGAAAGATATGAGTTCTGAAACCAGCTATGTCTTACATAAGCTTTTTAATAAAATTTGTACCCTCTGTAATTTAATTATTTCACTTTGAGATTTATATATTTCAACAGTTTTATGACAATCTTTTTTTTTGCGTTTACTCTTTTCTTTGGCTGCAAATATTTTAAAAATTTCCGACTTGAAATCTCCGTAAATTTCTGCCGTTTCATCAATTGGGATTGAGTCCCTTATTTACAATAGCGGTTGAGTAGGAGCAGGTTGTAAAAGGTCAATCTTAGCGAAAGCTGTCTGGCTTGTCATCAACCAATTTGATAACAAGATGCCAAAAACACTAATGAGAAAAATACAGATTAATAAGAAAATCTTGGTTTTTTAATCAGACAATACCCTAATGACATCAGTCTGAGGGTTGTTTTTTTTTGTTTCATAGTGAGGTATAGACTAAAAACCTATAGGTAGATATATCACACTATTACGTAAAGATATGTAATAGTGTGTTTAACTTTTTTATCAACTTGATGGCTGGATTACTTACTTGTATCTAAGTATATGCTCATCAAACCATCACTCGATATTTAACCTAAAGGCTTGTTTTACTTACCTCAATCCGTTTTTTTAATTCGTTGAACTTCAGGTTAAATTTAGTGAATTCTCTCTCTAAGTAATTGTTCTTCTAAAGCAGCAATGCGATTGTACGCTGCTGTTAATTGCGCTGTCAGTCGTTGTATTTGAATTTCTGGTGTTATGTTATCTCCACTTTGACGATGCATGTCTAGATAAATGCCATCTGTCAATACATCCTTGTGCTCCATTTCTGGATTTAAATTGTTACGTCCTTTAAACTGGTAGCCTCCAGCTGCGCCATTTTGTTGGCAATTATCCTTTGCTTGTGTATTCGCTAAAGAACACTCTGAGAAAGTTTGAGTGACTTTACTATCAAGCTGCTCAATTACTTGGCACAGGTCATCCAGCTTTTGGCTTAAAGTCAGGATCTGCTGCTGTAATAGCTCCATTTAATACCTTTATTCGTACATTTTCTCTATGTTATTCAATTTACTCTCAACCTTAACGATACTTATGGATTATTTAAGTATTGATAATTTTTAGTGAAAATGTGACATTTAAATCATTACTTCTCAATATCAGTAAGGTTTCCCTATAAGTACCACCAAGTAAATTTATGGATAAAAATTAATCTTTAGGTAGGAATTCGACAAAAAATTGCTAATTTGAGCCAAATATTCAAAATTACCCCTATTAACAAGAAAAAATACCGATAATTCTCCAGATCCACTTTTTCAGCTAGTTAGCCACTGGTGAATCTCTGCTTAATATTAGGTATAATCAAAAATCTCAAAATCCAAAATCAATGGATCGACGGTCTTTTTTGCTAGGTACGAGCACACTGGCGTTTTCACAACTGCTTTTTGGCTGTAGTGGAAACAAGCAGACGCAACTTAAAGTACAGTTATTAAAAGGTTCTATACCTGGTCAGGTGGTGAATCAGTTTAACAAAGGTTTGCAGCAACGGGTGCAGTTAAAGTTTGCTCCAGTTGAGCGCATACAGGATTTATTTCAACAATTACAAAATTGGCAGCAGAAGCCAAAGACCACTGATGAGCAGGGATGGCAACGTTTTATACCGTTTAGGCAAGGTCAAAAAGCCGCTGACACAGACCTAGTGACATTGGGAGATTACTGGCTACAAGCAGCTATTGAACAGAAATTGATTCAACCACTCCAAGAAGTGCAGGGAAACCAATTAAAGCAGTGGTCTACTTTAGATGAAAGGTGGAAACAACTGGTAACGCGCAACGACCAGGGTATTTTGGATACTCAAGGGAAGGTGTGGGGTGCGCCTTACAGGTGGGGTAGTACAGTAATTGTTTATAACCGTGACAAGTTCCAAAAACTGGGATGGACACCCAAAGATTGGAGTGATTTGTGGCGAGATGGAATGCAGCAGCGTATTTCCCTACTCAATCAACCACGAGAAGTTATTGGTTTGGTCTTAAAAAAGCTAGGAAAATCTTATAATACAGACAATCTTGACCAAGTACCAGACTTGGAAAAGGAATTACAGGTATTAAACCAACAGGTGAAGTTTTACAGTTCCAATAACTATTTGGAACCTCTAATCATGGAAGACACTTGGCTAGCGGTTGGTTGGTCAAGCGATGTATTGCCTGTTTTGGGACGTTATTCGCAGCTTGCCGCAGTTATCCCCCAGTCAGGAACTGCAATCTGGGCGGACTTATGGGTACGTCCCGCAGGCATTACTAAGGATACTTTATCAGATCAATGGATTGATTTTTGTTGGCAACCAAGCACAGCTAAACAAATTTCGGTGCTGACTAAAACTAATTCGCCAATTTCTACAAATATTGCCGCTTCCGATATCCAAGAACCATTATGGAGTTTGTTAGACAGCGATCGCAAAGTTTTCGATAAAAGTGAATTTTTACTTCCCTTACCTCCATCAGCAATAAAACAATACGAGTCTTTATTCGCCAAAATTAAGGTTTAATTGGGAATTGGGCAGAAGAGGCAGAGGTGCAAAGGGGCAGAAGGGAAAAACTTACTGTAACTGCTCCCATGCTCCCCTGTTTCCCCAATCGCTACAAAAAACGCTGTAAACCGATCTTGTTCTTAATAGTGGTTTGGATACTGCATAAAGCTGGACTTGTACTAAAGTTGCAAGTGTAGGTTGCCAAGGGTTCTTTTTGATAATTAAATACTCGGACGTTGTAACCAAAATTCCGTGCAGCGCTACCCAAGCGATTTACAAAATCGTAGCGCTCTACATACTCTAGTAAACTCCAAATTTGCTGATTTACAATCAAGTCTACTCGTGCAGGTTCTTTGCCAGAGGTTGGATATGCTATCCAATTATCCAATAGCTTTTTCTCGGAGTTTTGTTGTGCCCACCATAAGCTGGGAACGGTTAATCGTTCTGGATGAATAGTGTTAGCTGTGATTACATAGTCTTTTGGCTTGGTTAATAAGTCTAGTTCTAAAGGCGCACTAGAAGGTAACGGTATTGAACGAGTTTGCGCTAGTGTGGACGGGGCTAGTAAAGTGGTCAGACTAATGGTTAGTAGTAATGAAAATGATGTCTGGCGTTGGCGCAGCCCGCCGCAGGCATCGCACAATTTAGGTATATGCATAACTGATACTAATTCGTAATTCGTAATTCATAATTCGTAATTAGGGCACAATCTAAAGTTTAATGGCAACTATACGAATTCTTCGATAATCTGCTGTCCAAGTTCCTTGTTGATATAGTGTTGGCTTTAGATATTCCTCGACGACGGGAATTATTTGTATTTGTTGCTCAGGTGAAAGTCCCGCTAAGAATGGACTGGCGAACATTTTAATCCAGTTTGCTATGCCAGCTTCTCCTTCTGCTAAGGGAGTTGGGCGAGGAAACAGGATAGCATAAATAACATCAAAGCCTTGATTTTCTAGGAGGCTGGCATATTCACCAATGCTAGGGTAATACCAAGGATTCTCTACTTGTGCTTGAGAGATACCAATGGACTCTAAAGCACTGTATAAAGCTGTCACGATCGCCTTTACATTCCCTTTACCCCCAAATTCTGCAACAAAACGCCCTCCGGGTTTTAGAGATTGGTGTATGGAGGCGATCGCGCTATCTGCTTCTTTTATCCAATGTAGTACAGCGTTGGAAAATACAGCATCCAATGGCTTATCTACTTGAAAACTTCTAGCATCAGCAACATCAAAGCGGATATGGGGATAGTTTTGTCTTGCCTTTTCAATCATCTCAGATGCATAATCAACTCCCATTACTTCAGCCCCAGCTTGGGCAATTTTTTCTGTGAGTTGTCCAGTACCACAGCCAAGATCCAAAATGGATTCTCCTGGTTGAGGGTTGAGTAATTTTAGTAAGTCTTCGCCATATTGCCAGACAAAGGCGTGTTTATCTTCGTAAAGGGAAGTATCCCAATTATTGCTTGTTGAAATATTATTCATAAATAATTATGGTGGTTTTTAATTGAATATAATAAAGCCCTTTTATTCTAAGGTAATCCCAAACAACCAACTATTTTGGTTTATTATTTGGTGGATGGTGAGTATCAAGTTAACCTGTTTCGGAGAAGCGATGCCTGCGGCAATCCCTCCGGGGAACGCATCATATTCCCTACATTCCCAGAATTGAATTTGACCGCCGAACAGATTTTTCAAGCTGGGTATTCAAAAAATCAATTATGAGCGCAGTGCTGAGACTCCCATAGGGCCACGAGTTACACCTAGCTGATTTTGCAGTTTCAACTCGCGCCAGAGTTGGGAACCTGTAATCTCGCCTTGCAGTAGTTGAGTATAACAATGTATGGTTTTACTCACTTGTTCTGGTGTTTCATTGACAAACTCAATGCGAAACTGACGTAATCCCAGTTCTATAAGGCGCTGTACGTACTCGGCTCCCGTTTGAGCAGTGCCGTTAAATACAGTATTGCGGCAACCTATATCTGCTTTGAGAACGTGTTCAGTCCCCACACGGTCTTTTAATTTCACTTCCTGCTTTTCACAAGGTCGTCCACAGTTGGTGTAATCTGTACCCGTCGAGAGAAAGGCACAAAAAACACAATGCTCCATGTGAAACATCGGTATATGCTGATGGATTGTCACCTCAAACCACTGGGGTGGGCAACTGGTGAGCAAATCTTGCAGTTGGGTAATGTTCAAGTCATAGGATGCCGTCAGCCTTTCTAAACCAAAGTGTTGCTGAAAGTAGTCTGCTGTTAAGGGATTAGCAACATTGAGCGAAAAATCTCCGATACAACGGTCTGCTGCAAAGAATTGCAATTGGTCATAATTCCGTATCAGATAGCCATCCGCTTCCGAGGCGCGTACTTGCTGCAAAATCCAATTTTCTCCCGGTTTGGTAATTCGGGGTGGCGCAACCCAAATTGTGGGGAGTTGGGAATTAGGAGCGATGCCCTGAGCCTGCCGAAGGGTTAGGAGTGCTGAGTTATCAGTTAAAAGTGAAGAATTTTCTGCTTTGTTTTTTTGCTGTTGCTGGCGCACCATTTGCACCGCTTCTTGGTAGGCACGGGGGTCTTCAAATTCACAATACAGTGTTTCAATACCAGCTTTGAGGGCGGCTTGGAGTTGCTTGAGATTTCGTACTAGGACGATGAGTGAAGGAGATGTAGCTTTAGCTTCCCGCAGGGTGGGAGATGAGGGGAGTAAGTTTTGGAAAGAGACATCAGAAGCTAATTGCCAGCGTTTGGGTTGACTTCGCAATTCTTCCAACTGTGCTACCATTTCCCGCCGCATTCGGTTCAACTCACTTACGGGTAGCATAATAGCGCCGCTGAGGTGGTTGGTTAGTGTTCCTAAACAGAAAGGTGTGTTACCGAGACGACCGAATTGTTCTTTTAAACGGTCTGTATCTAGTGGTTTGGTGTGCGCTTCAACTAGAGAAGTTGCAGATTCTACCTGTACAATATTACCGAGTCGATCGCGGGCGATCGCAATCAACGCCTGACCAACTTCGCCATAAATTTCTATATCAATCGGACGCTGAAATTGGGGATTCTCGCCAGCAAAACTCTGCCGCAGTTGCTTGTCGAGTTCTGGATCGCTGGTTTTCCAAATGCGATCGCCTATATGCACTCGGCGCAGGTTCAAGTCATTTCGACCAAAGGTCAGCACACTTTCCTTTCCTTTGGAAACCACCCCATAAACTCGACCGCCTTCTTCCTTCGCTTCTGGATGACCGCAGTCAAATACAATTCCATCCCCTGGCTTGACAGGCGCTTCCAATTTGACTGTTACCTCTTCGTTGTGGATGCGGCTGACTTCACCTAAATAAACCCCACGTTTTTTACCAAAGCGGGCGTGAACTAGTTCCTGATTATTAATCCCGCCAAACCAGCCTGTGTAAAGTCCGCGAGAAAATGCCATCTCTAAGTTGTAGTGTTCTCGATCTGATTGACCTCTCCCCCAGCCCCTCTCCGAAACGGAGAGGGGAGCCTTTATTCCCCCTTCCCGCACTTCGTGCCGCTGCGCGAACGTAGGGAAGGGGGTTAGGGGGTTAGGTCTTTCCAATTCCGTCATCACCCCATCCAGGGCTTGCCGATAAACACGGGTGACATTAGCAACATACTCTGGAGCTTTCAGGCGACCTTCAATTTTGAGAGAGGTTACTCCTGATTTCACCAAATCGGGCAAAACATCTAACCCTGCTAAGTCTTGAGGACTGAGTAAATATTTGCGCTCTTTTAAATTCACAACTTCCCCATCAGCGATTAAATCGTAGGGCATCCGGCAAGCTTGGGCACATTCACCTCGGTTAGCAGAACGTCCACCTAAAGCCTCACTAGTCAAACACTGACCGGAATACGCTACGCACAAAGCACCGTGAACAAAAACTTCTAAGGGCAGCGAAGTTTCTTGTTGGGCAATCTGCTGCTGAATTTTATTGATTTCTTTGAGAGAACATTCACGCGCCAGCACCACCAATTGACAGCCGAGGGATTTAGCAAATTCCACCCCAGCCGCACTGGTAATTGTCATTTGCGTGGAAGCATGGATGGGAAAATCGGGGGAAAGGTGACGGATGAGACGGCATATACCAATATCTTGAACGATCGCTGCATCCACACCAGCTGCAATAATTGTGCGGAGATATTGCTGTGCTTCTGCTAGTTCTTTGGGAAATATGAGTGTGTTGACAGTGACATAACCCTTTACGCCCCGACGGTGCAGGAATGTCATCAATTGGGGTAAGTCCGCCTCAGTAAAGTTTTGTGCCCGCATTCTGGCGTTAAACCGATCCAAACCGAAGTAAATTGCATCTGCCCCATTTTCCACAGCAGCTTTAGCACACTCCCAATTACCTGCTGGCGCAAGTAGTTCAGGACGTTGAAGGGAAAGTTGCAAAGGGGAGATATCGCTTTTCATCAGATTTAGGGAGGTTTAACTAGCACCATAGTGATTTTATCGAAGTTATTGGGGGATGGAGCGTTCCCCAAAGGGGTTGCCGTAGGCATCGCTTTCTCCTCTGCGGTTCTTTCAATCCTCTTCTCCTCTGCATCTGGAGTAAGTAGACAGGCGAGAAGAAACAGAACTGTATTAAATTTAGTTAAAAAAAGTTTCGCTAGGTTGTCAATGTATTAATAAAATGGAAATTCTTAAATCAAGTGCCGCCATAAATTGGAATTAAACCTGTGTCTGCTAAAGATGCTTTTCATACAGTTGTCAAAACAGCACTTGAGAAAGATGGCTGGTTAATCACTCACGATCCTTATGCTCTCCAGGCAGGAACCCTTGAATTATATGTTGATTTAGGAGCAGAAAAAGTTATTGCAGCCGAAAAACAAGGACAAAAAATAGCTGTTGAAATTAAAAGTTTTCTAAGTCCGTCAAAAATCACAGAACTTTATGCTGCATTAGGAAAATTTATCATTTACCGAATTGCTTTACAAAAACAAGAAGCTAATCGTACTTTATATTTAGCAGTTCCTAGTACTGTTTACAATGAGTTTTTTATCCTTCCATTTATTCAATCTGTAATTAAAACTAATCAACTCTGTTTACTAATTTATAATATTGAACAGGAGGCGATCGCCCAATGGCAAAGCTAGAAGAATATCGACAATATATTAAGGACTTACTTCAACAACACGCGAGTATTGTTTGGGATAATCGCATTCAAGCACAGACAATTTTTGATAGAGAACACGATCGTTATCAATTAGTTTATGTAGGTTGGCGCGATCAAGACCGCATATATGGGCCTGTTCTCCATCTAGATATTATTGACGAGAAAATTTGGATTCAGCAAGATGGTACAGAGGTAGGTATTGCTAATGAGTTGGTTGAATTAGGTGTCCCAAAAGAGGATATTGTTTTAGGTTTTCAGTTACCTTCTGTGCGTAAGTATACAGATTTTGCTGTTAGTTAAATGAATTTATGAAAAATAGCGATCGCTCTCTTGTTTTGCTTCACATCATTGGGTTAAAAAAGAGCGATCGCTTGAACTAAAACAATATCCTAGCCTCAATAACCTTTATTGCTCATAATGATATTTGCAAGTCAAAATAATTAATAAATCTTTTTGCACTTTGTAAACTAATCTATGTTCATCTGTGATCCGCCTTGACCAGTAACCTTGTAATTCATATTTTAATGGTTCTGGCTTCCCTATACCTGCAAAAGGATCTCTTTGTATATCTCTAATCAGTTCCAAGATTTTTTTGAAGATTTTTTTGTCTTCTGTTGCCCACTGACCTAATTGTTCAAAAGCTTCTGGTTCAAAGGCAACTTTTTTCATATTCATCTAAATCTACATAAATTAGGTTTCCTTCTTCTACATTCTCTAAAGCTTTGAGCAAATATTTTTTATTAGTTTCTGATTTCAGAAGGTAAGTAGTTTCATCCTCTTCAGTTGATGGTTCAACTAGCACAATAACTTCTACAATTGTTCCTTCTACTAGTTCGGTTGCTGAGAGTTCAATCTTGCCATCTTTGCCTACAATAGCTTTTTGTTTAATTCCATTAAGCATAATTCATATTTACTCCTATCTTTACTGCCTTATTGTAATTCTAACTATGTTTAACTGAGATGATATTTGAGCGATCGCTTTTCTTTGTTGGGGTGGACGGTTCGTTAAAAAGAGCGATCGCTATTGCATAAACTACAACTCAAATTGGGAATACTGAGTAAAGCGCAGATATTTGCTGTGCAGAATCGAAGCGACTACCTACCAGATACCAGGCTACTGAAATTTTAGCAACTAGGAGAAAATTGTGAGTTTACCAGTTACAGTAACCTTTATGCTTGCTGATTGGATTGTCAAAGGACTAACAGATGGAACTCTTGAACGGGTTGGAGGTGTAATTAGGGAAGTAGGCAGTAAGCGAGTAATTACTTGGTTAAGAGAGGTTAATTCATCTCCTTCTAAAGATTTAATTTTGCAGATGACTAGTGCAGTCAGTATATTAAACCTGGGTGTCTCAGTTATAGGCTTTGTTTTAATAGCACAACGGCTTAAGGAATTAGAACAACGCTTACAACAAGCACAAAAAGTGTTGAATAACATTAATCGTAAAATCGACCTTAGTTTTTATGCAAATTTTCGTGCTGCAATCGAATTAGCAAATAATGCTTTTACAATGACCAAAACTGAAAATCGTAGAAACAGCGCTCTACAAGCTATTAACCGTTTTTTAGAAGCAGAGCATATTTATGCTGAATACACCGATATCGAAATTGAGCAAAAAAGCCAAATTATTGATGAATATCTGCTGACTTTATCTTTAGCTTATCTAGCTGAAGCACGTTGCTATTTAGAATTAGAAGAACACGATACAGCACTTCGCCGCTTTCAAGAAGGAGCAAAAGTTCTCCGTTCACGTATTAAAAAATATATTGACATTGTACTCACTTCTAACCCAGCAGCATACTTACAGCCTTGTTACAAAGGTCAGA
Organism: Nostoc sp. DedQUE12b; assembly: GCF_034530835.1. NCBI lineage: Bacteria > Bacillati > Cyanobacteriota > Cyanophyceae > Nostocales > Nostocaceae > Nostoc > Nostoc sp. DedQUE12b. The sequence goes on from NZ_JAVRCI010000009.1 coordinate 93,280, forward strand.
TAGATTTGCGTAGGCTAACACTAATTTACCAATGGATTAACCCAAATTTAGATGAAAATGCAGTTTTTGAGATGCAACGTGAGAACTTATTTAAAATGGGAGAAGAGTTATATTCTACATATAAATGGGTAGATTCACTCCCTCCAGCAATTTTAACTCGTGATGAAGTTCAAGGAGGTTGGTTCGGCCCAGATCATAAGGATTTAAAACAGGAAGCAGATAAACGTCTTCCTAAAGTTATGGAAGCCGTAGAATCTATGATTGAAACCAATCGCCGTTTTGAATCTTACCAAACAGAATTGCAAGCAATATCCCAATTAGGAATCAGCTTTCATGACTGGCTTAAATTAACTCCATCTACAGAAATTAAACCAGACGGTGCAGAATTAATGTACATTATTCCATCCAAACCTTTAGATTTGCAATCTTCCAGATAAATTCAGTTCACTCTCTTACCTTGCGTTCTTTGCGGTTCGTAAAAAAAGAGCGATCGCTATTTATTGCACAAACCACAACTGAAATTGGCAATACTGAGTAAAGCAAGGCAGAGCAAAGGTAATGAATTAAGCCTTTAAATATGAAAAGATAGTCAGATAGGGAAAGCGCCGAGCCAACAGCGCAGTTAGGAAATTGGTAGGTTTATACAATAGTGCTAGTATGCTGCAACTAACTGTATATATTGATCAAAAAGCGGCAGTTAATTAATAGCGATCGCTGTTAACTCCTCTTTTAATAATGTAAGTAAAAAAAGATACTTAGATAAATACTTAGTGCGACGTTAGTAGCATCCTTTTGTCAAGCCTCTCTCCTCTATTCATTGATAATGGGAAGCCGCTGCGCGTCTACGTAAAAAAAAGACGAACCCAAAAAGTTCGCCCGTAACATACGTAACATACTATTATGCTGTTGCTAAATCCAAACCCAAATCTAAATCTTCGCTTCTTCTCTCACCAACTTATCCCAACCCAAATCTTTCAAATTATTATTCCGACGCAACGGACGAGTCACCAACTCTAAAATGTCACGCGCATTCGTAAAACCGTGAATTTGAGCAAAAGTGAACTCCACAGACCACTTAGTATTAATACCACGTGCTTCCAATGGATTCGCGTGAGCCATACCAGTAATTACCAAATCTGGTTTCAACTCATAAATCCGTTGAAGTTGATTGTAATTATCCGGCTTCTCTACAATCCTTGGCAGGGGTGAATTCATTTCCTGGCAAGTTTTCTCCAGCAATGCCAACTCAGCAGCTTGATAGCGCTTATCCATGTAGGGAATGCCGATTTCGTGAACAGTCATCCCACAACGAATTAAGAATCTTGCTTGGGAAATTTCCAGCAAGTTATCACCCATGAAGAATACAGACTTACCGCGAATCAGTTTCACGTAATCTTCCAAACCGGCCCAAATTTGTGCTTCCCGTTCATCCAAACCCTTGGGAGTAATACCGAACACTGAGCAGATTTTCTCAATCCAAGCGCGGGTGCCATCGGGGCCAATGGGGAAGGGTGCGCCAATGAGTTTACACTTGCGGCGGCGCATTAAGGTGGTAGCTGTGCGGCTGAGGAAGGGGTTGACACCAGCGACATAATACCCTTCTTCCAATACTGGCAATTCTGTGAAGCGCTTCGCGGGTAGCCAGCCGGAAACTTTGATGCCTTGTTTCTTCAATTCCAAGGTTAACTGAGTCACCACGGGGTCGGGAAGGGAGCCAAAGAGAACTAAAGGTGGATGATCTACGTATTCAGATTCATCCTGGGCGACATCTTCTTTCTTCTTACCAAAGTTGAGCAGTTTTGCGATCGCATTACGTTCACTTTTCTCTGTTTCCGCCACAGGAGCCTTATCAGGGCAACGGTTAGCCATTGCTGCTAATACGGTGTCTTCCCCTTGGGTGAAGGCGTAATCTAGACCATTTGCCCGCGCTACTACGATGGGAATCCCAATTTCAGATTCTAGCTTCGGTGCCAAGCCTTCCAAATCGGTTTTGATAATTTCGGTAGTGCAAGTGCCAATCCAGACAATTACACTAGGATTGCGATCGCGTTTAATTTGCAAGCACAACCGCTTTAACTCTTCATAATCATTCAGCTGTGCCGAAATATCGCCCTCTTCCAACTCTGCCATTGCATAGCGGGGTTCAGCAAAAATCATCACCCCCATCGCGTTTTGCAGGAAGTAGCCACAAGTTTTTGTCCCAATCACCAAAAAGAAGCTATCTTCAATTTTTTGGTATAACCACGCCACGCAGCTAATTGGGCAAAAGGTATGGTAATTTCCAGTTTCACATTCAAAGCTTAAAGCTTCTGGTTGTTGAGCGATAGTCATTTTGGTTTTTTCTCCCCTTTATATTTAATGGCAGTTCAACCAATTTCAGATTTTAGACTTCGGCTTCCTTCGGCTTCTCTACGAGACGCTACGCGAACGCTCAGGACAAGTTGCTCAGTCGAACGATTGATAATTTTGGATTGAAAGCTGGGACAACAAAAGTATCCGCTGTCTAACGACAATTTCCCTAATTCCTCATCCAAAATCTCAAATCTAAAACTTAAAATTGCGAAGAACGGCAATAATTAAGCGTTGGGGAAGAGGCGGGCAATTTCTGATTCATCAAAAACGCCTGCTGGCAGTTCTTCCCCTAAAAAATCGTTATTTTCTTCAGCCTTTTGTAAAGCTGTTTCATCACCCCAGACATCTGATAACACGTCTTTAAACGCATTCTCATCTAGTGGACTATCTCCAAGCGCCTCGTCTTCTTCTTCATCCAGCTTTACTTCCGTTGCGGCTGTTGTATCGAAGGCAATTTCCCCAAACTCATCTGCTTCTAAGCTAGAGCTTTGAAGAGATTCATCTTTTGAGTTGTGTCCGTTGGTTAAGGAAATATCGCCAAAGCCATTTTCCGTTTCTTCCAACTCGCTGATTCCCAGGCTTTCATCCTCAGAATCCACCATTGCGAACTCTTCAACTACCGCCACCGCCGCAAAGCCATTTGTATGAGCGTGTGTCAATGTTTCATCTTCAGGCTTTTCATCAATGACAGATGCTGCTTCTTCTACGTATTTCTCTACATCTGGGTTGACGACGAAGCGATTACCGAGAGCTAAATCTGGGTCAAAATGCAAATCCAGCACTTCAATTAGGGTATCGGCATCAGGATTGAGTTTGGCAAAAGGCAGCATTAACTGCGCTAGTTTTGGCTCTAGGGCGTTAAGAACTCCCAGGATGAGGTAGGAAGGTGGTCGCTTCCCGCCATCAGGGGTGTACACCGATTCCACTTCCATGTGGAGGGTAATCCAGTCTCGATTATTCTGGAAAAATTGCAACCACTTTTGCTTTATTGAATCTGTAAAGCTGTGAAAGAATGCCATGTTATTGTCCCCCATCCTGAGAACTTGGTGATTTATACAATCATCAAGTCTAGTTCCTCTTCTGAATTAGGAACCTGGGGTTTACCCGGATTTAGATAAAAATCGGATAACAAAGAGAACAACTCACGATCTGGTGAGTCATTTGGCACAACACCTTCGGGACGTGCCAGAATTTGGTCAGCGATGTTGAGATAGTAGTCGCAAACGTAGTCTAGGGAAGGATCTTGCTCTGCCATTTCAAACAAAGTCTTCCCTTTCACACGAGAAACACGAATATCTTCGATTAAAGGTAAAACTTCTAGAACTGGCATGGGCACTGCTTCTATATATTTTTCAATCAAGTCACGCTTGGATGTGCGATTGCCAATTAACCCAGCTAAACGCAGTGGGTGAGTTCTTGCTTTTTCGCGGACTGAAGCAGCGATCCGATTGGCAGCAAATAAAGCATCAAAGCCGTTGTCTGTAACGATCAGGCAGTAATCTGCATAGTTGAGTGGTGCTGCAAAACCACCACAAACTACGTCACCCAGAACGTCAAAGAGAATTACATCGTATTCATCAAAGGCGTTGAGTTCTTTAAGTAATTTTACGGTTTCACCGACTACGTAGCCGCCACATCCAGCACCCGCAGGTGGGCCGCCAGCTTCTACGCAATCAACGCCGCCGTAGCCTTTATAAATTACATCTTCCGGCCAGACATCTTCGTAGTGATAGTCCTTTTCTTGGAGAGTGTCGATAATTGTCGGAATCAAAAACCCAGTCAGGGTGAAGGTGCTGTCATGTTTTGGGTCGCAACCAATTTGCAGCACTTTCTTGCCACGTTTAGCTAGGGCGACGGATATATTACAGCTAGTTGTGGATTTACCGATACCACCTTTTCCGTAGACTGCTAGTTTCACTGTTGTTTCCCTCTTATAGCTTCTTGTCAAACTTGTGGCTCAAACATTTGCCTTCACCTTTCCTGAGATGGCGATGCGTGAGGTCTGTTGATGTCATTATTGGGCAAATTACCTAGAAAAGAAAGTGGCTCCTAATCTGTAAAACGCTCTCAGACGATGAATTCAAGCTTAATTAAATTTATTTAGGTTTTTATGAATTTTAAAGACCTTAAAAGATTTAAAAATAGTTACAAAAAACTTTTTATTATCTATTTTTATAAAAATAGTTACAAAAAACAAAAATCTGAAATCGTCTTTTTTGAATGCTTTTCATAGAATTAGCTAATGTTTTTAGAACCTGTTTTCAAGGCATTGGGGCGCAAGGTTAAGGGGAAACAGAGGTATATGCAGCCTGATGCTGGAAATACTACTGCAATTTGCGTTAGCGTAGCTCACCAAAGGTATCGCAGATAATCTGACAGTTTTCAATCGGTAGAGCAAAGCATTTAATTGCTGCTTGAGAGTGAGTTAGTGTGATTTTGTAAAATATTATTAATTTGCAAGATATAGCGTTTCTGGGTTGAGTCCTATGACAGACTTAACCGACTTAACCCCCCTTCCCTACTAGCGTTGGGGAGTAAGATTCAAAGCCTCCTTCCTAAAAGAGAGAGCAATGGAAGTGAGGTTAAAATCTTTTGGCTGTGCGGCTTAAGGCAATTAGGACACCTCAGTTTTAATTTCCTGGATTTCTTGTAATGTTTGCCAACCAGCTTGCCACTGGGAGTTATCTTGTAATAATTTGGCATTTATCCAAAAACGGACTTTAGGATCGCAAGCAGCAACCATTTCGGCGTAAACCCACTTACCCTGATTTTTCCGATTGACAACTTGGAAATGCCGCCAGCCATCAACTTTTTGTTGTGCTGTCCACTTAGAACCAACTAGGTAAGGAAATTTTTGTTTTTTAGTCATTTGTCATTTGTCACTTTTTATTACTTTCAATGCCCCATACCCAATTCCCAATTCCCCACCTTAAGATGTCACTAAATCACCGTTACGGGTAAACTTTTGACAATCCAACTCACTATCTTGCTGGACACATAGTGAAAACCATCTGATATGACTCCAGCAGGTGTTGATGTTGTTGGTAATTTTGCGTTTTTTCTTGGAGAGGCGTTGCCTGACGATTTCATTAGCGCAAAGAATTTCTAACGTGCCTGTACCATCTTCGTAATTGATGATGCGAAATAGACAGTCTTGCAACATCGCACGGCTACTGCTGTCGAAGAATTGCTTAAATCGCTGTAGCTTTTCCCCTTCAGTCATTTGGCTGATGGGTTTTATTTTCAAGAAATCTTCATCTTCAAAATCAAAGTCATCATCTTCAAAGTCGTAGGAGTCAATCATTGTGGGGGTAGAAGAACTTTAATACATCATGCTTAGTGTATACATTTAGATTTATGCTGAGGTTCAGCCCGCTTCGGCAATAACCTTTCCAATTTCTTGAAGGGGATTTTCTCTTATTCTTGACGTGAATCTGACTGGGGCGGATGCCAACCAGCTTCTACCCAAAAACGACGAGCCACTTGAATCGAAGGCTCATCCCGACGTTCATCATTGAAGTCAAAGCGATGCCTACGGCGGGCTTCGCCAACGCTAGTAGCTCTCCCTATAGGAGTTGTACCTACAATTTTTATCCCGTCTTCTGTCCAGATGAAATGCTCAGACCATTCTTGTTGACGGGGATGAAATAGAGAGACTTGTTCTTGGGTTTTGGGATCAATACCTACTGTAAAATTATAGTGACGCTCATTACAGCGATGACAAGCTAATGCCAAATTATCCAGTTCATCAGAGCCACCCAAAGACTGCGGCATGATATGGTCAATGGTAAAACGCTCTGGACTCAAGTATTCTGGAGAATGACAGTATTCGCAGAGATATTCAGATCGTTTTCTTACAAGTCTTCGAGTTTGTTCGGACACCATTTACTTTTCGCTGCTAGTTGAGCGTTAATCAAGGTAAATATTCGCTCTAATTCGGAGATACCTATATATTCAGCCTCTTCTTCTGGAGTAAGCGCATCAGCTTTTTTCTTCTGTAAGAGTTCTTCAAAACGAGACTGTAGCTCATCGGTAAATTTAAACAGATAAATATTACCGAATTCGCTCATCCTGATACCAGAAGATATTAAGGATGAGGGTTGAATCATCAATTGAGTAGTCATTGGTGTTCACAGTGTTTTTGGTTCTATTGTGCCTCAACTAATCAATAATTGTAACAGTTTTGGTAAGTACAATACGGCAGCTATCAAGTTTTATATAATTCCTGAATTCGTCATGTTGTTGATATAGGAATAGAAGTAGTAGGAGCAGAAGCAGGTGATGAATTTAGCCAAAAATTAAAAATTTCTTGGAGAGCAACATTGAGTTTTTTACAAAAAAATTCCGTTTCTTCAATAGTAATTTTTTTTGAGTGTGATTTGGTTTTTTTATCTACTGGATGATCAACACGGTTCCGCATAGAGCCAAGTTCTTTCCAGGTTTCGCAGCCATTTGGAAGGGAAGCGGTAAAAACTTTTCTGTCAGTAAGAGATGCATAACCGTCATGTAATCCTGATTCTGAAGGAAAAGTGTATTCATAAAAAGCAATTAAAGTAAGATGTGCAAATTGATGGAAAGTACTGATATAAGCATTAGGTGATTTATGATAACTACTGACAGATTCTCGTAACTTCTCGACTGCTCTTTCATAATGCACCCCATAAAACAGACAAAGATTGCTGTATGAAAATGAGACGTTATACATAGTTGAAAGTGTTTGGTAGATAAAGCATATTTTCGGTGCGTTTGGTGATAAGCTAACAGATATAACTAAATCTGACAGCTTGCTCATTTCTTGATGGTACGGTTTTAAATCATCCCAAGTAACTCTACATTTATTCATTTGTAAAAGATAAATAGCTAATCTGTGCATTATAGGGCTTTTATCAGTACAAATTAATCGAAACAATGCCAAAAGCTTATTATGTGATTTAATCCTCTGAAAAGCACTATAAGCTAATTCTTGTCTGAGCAAGGATGAAGATTCTGGATCATCTTTACTGTTATGCTGTTCTTGCTGCAAGCATTCCATAAAATAGGAATGTTGACCGGGAAGTTTTCCCAATATTCGTGCGGCTATCATTCTGGCATACCAGTCCAATCGGGTGTCAGCTAGCCATTCTCGACATATAAATGCAGTATTATTAGCTCCGCTAATCTGATATAAAGACCATAGTGAATTAGCACGATGCCAAGAATATACCTTATGTTTATTTATATAATTTTGTAATTCTTCTACAATAAATGAATCATTCTTAAAACGTCCTAAATAATAACATATAGCTTCAGAACGCCAAGGCAATCTGTCAAGTAAATCTACTATCTTCTCACGTATTGGCTCATGAGGCTCTAACCGATACAAGCAAAACGTGATATTTGATTCTGCTTCTTTACTTTTGTCTAAACTATCTAAAAGTGAATAAGCTTCTAAAAATATCTCCAGCAATTGCTCTTGTAATTTTTCATTTTTAGTTATGTCTGTATTCAAGTTTCTATTTGAAGAATACCTTTCACCCTCTTCTTCTTCAAAATCATCATCGCTATCTTCATTTAAATCAGTATAAATATCTGATGCGTTTGTTTCTTCATTTAGACTATCAGGATTGGTTCTTTTTACATAATTTGCTGCCAATTCAGCCTAGCCATTAGTCACTGCAATACCTCTATGCCTCGCGATCTCACCCCCAATCCTCACGAGACCTCTGCAAACCTCCATTACCGGATAAACCTGCAAGAACTCAACTTCCATTAGTTCCAATGCCAAACTCAAAATTGCTGACTTGAAATCTCCTCTCGCATTAGAAGGCGCTATCAGCGAAACTGATGCACCTTGCTTAAACGCTTCCTCCACCTGTTCTCACCATTAGGGTTCATCCAGCTAAACTGTAAGATTGCCCACTTGCAAAATATCCAGCAAAATTTCTCTATCAGAGAATGTTTTAAAAGGGCCTTTTGCTCTCATAGTTGGCACAGTGAAGTATCTCAGTACATGGCTAAAAGCTTGAGAATCGCACATAGGGAAATCGCAACTACGGGAAAATACGACTTTTACAAGACGTGAACACCGATCTAGGCGATCGCTCCCCTCTTCATACAATATCTATTAACAGCAGAAATTATCTTTACTTGGTGTTCTGGTGGTAGCCTCTGACAAGCTGCTGCACCTCTACGTTCCTGAAAAAGCCTATGCAACCTACTAATCCTAACCAATTTACAGAAAAAGCCTGGGAAGCGATCGCCCATACCCCGGATATTGTTAAACAATATCAACAACAGCAAATTGAAAGCGAACACCTGATGAAAGCGCTGCTAGAACAAGATGGTCTAGCAATTGGGATTCTCACCAAGGCGGGTGTTAACCTCCAAAAACTGCGCGATCGCACTGAACAATTTTTTCAACGTCAGCCGAAAGTATCTGGTAATAGTACTTCAGTATACTTAGGACGTAGCTTAGATACACTTCTAGATCGGGCAGACGGATATCGCAAAGAGTTTCAAGACGAATATATTTCAATTGAACACTTATTGTTGGCTTACGCTAAAGATGACCGCTTTGGCAAAGCTTTATTCCAAGAGTTTGGTTTAGACGAAGACAAACTCAAAAATATTATTAAACAAGTTCGGGGGAGCCAAAAAGTGACCGATCAAAATCCAGAAGGCAAATATGAAGCACTGGAAAAATACGGGCGTGACCTTACAGAAGCCGCGCGTAAAGGTCAACTCGATCCAGTAATTGGACGAGATGATGAGATTCGTCGCACTGTCCAAATTCTTTCTCGTCGCACCAAAAATAATCCTGTGCTAATTGGCGAACCAGGTGTTGGTAAAACTGCGATCGCTGAAGGATTAGCACAACGTATTATCGCAGGTGATGTACCTCAATCCCTCAAAGACCGTAAGCTAATCGCTTTAGATATGGGTGCTTTGATTGCAGGGGCAAAATTCCGGGGTGAATTTGAAGAACGCCTGAAAGCAGTATTAAAGGAAGTTACCGAATCTGGCGGCAATATTGTTTTATTTATTGATGAAATTCACACCGTTGTCGGCGCTGGTGCAACCCAAGGTGCGATGGATGCGGGTAACTTATTAAAACCGATGTTGGCGCGGGGCGAATTGCGTTGTATTGGGGCGACAACCCTGGATGAATACCGCAAATACATCGAAAAAGATGCCGCATTGGAAAGACGCTTCCAACAGGTTTATGTCGATCAGCCTAGTGTAGAAGATAGTATTTCGATTTTGCGCGGGTTGAGAGAACGTTATGAAAACCACCACGGGGTGAAGATTTCTGATAGTGCTTTAGTTGCCGCCGCCGTATTGTCGAGTCGATATATTAGCGATCGCTTCTTACCAGATAAGGCAATTGACTTGGTAGATGAAGCCGCCGCGAGATTAAAAATGGAGATTACCTCCAAACCAGAAGAACTCGACGAAATCGATCGCAAGATTCTGCAATTGGAAATGGAGAAGCTTTCGCTACAAAAGGAAAGCGATGCTGCTTCTCGCGAACGTCTAGGAAGACTGGAAAAAGAAATTGCCGATCTCAAAGAAGAACAAAAAACGTTGAATACTCAATGGCAGTCTGAAAAAGATATCATTGACAAAATTCAGTCTGTTAAAAAAGAGATTGAACAAGTCAATTTAGAGATTCAGCAAGCAGAACGCGACTATGACCTTAACCGCGCTGCGGAGTTGAAATACGGCACTTTAACCAGTTTGCATCGTCAATTGGAAGCAATAGAAGCTGAATTGGCAAACACTCAAAGAAGTGGTAAATCACTATTAAGAGAAGAAGTTACAGAAGGTGATATTGCTGAAATTATTTCTAAATGGACAGGAATTCCCATCAGTAAGTTGGTGGAATCGGAGAAAGAAAAACTGCTGCATTTAGAAGATGAACTGCACCGTCGGGTAGTTGGACAAGAAGAAGCAGTCACAGCTGTAGCCGATGCAATTCAGCGATCGCGGGCTGGATTGGCCGATCCTAATCGTCCGATCGCTAGCTTTATTTTCCTTGGGCCGACAGGTGTGGGTAAAACCGAATTGGCGAAAGCGCTGGCTCAGTATATGTTCGATAGCGAAGATGCATTGGTGCGAATCGATATGTCTGAGTACATGGAGAAACACGCCGTCTCTCGCTTAATCGGTGCGCCTCCAGGATACGTGGGTTACGAAGAAGGCGGACAACTTACAGAAGCGATTCGTCGCCGTCCTTACTCAGTGATTCTCTTCGACGAAATCGAGAAAGCACACCCCGATGTCTTCAATATCTTCTTGCAAATTCTTGATGATGGTCGCGTCACTGATGCTCAAGGTCATAAAGTGGACTTCAAGAACGCTATTATCATCATGACTAGCAACATCGGTTCGCAGTACATTCTTGATATCGCTGGAGATAACAGCCACTACGATGAAATGCGCCGTCGAGTCATGGAAGCAATGCGAAATAGCTTCCGTCCAGAGTTCCTGAACCGGATTGATGAAATCATCATCTTCCACGGTTTGGATAAGAAGGAATTGCGGCATATTGTGCTATTGCAAGTGGAAAGATTGCGCCAAAGATTGAGCGATCGCAAAATATCTCTCAAACTTTCGGATGCTGCCCTTGACTTTTTAGCAGAAGTAGGGTATGACCCAGTGTATGGGGCGCGTCCACTGAAGCGGGCGATTCAGCGAGAGTTAGAAACTCAAATCGCTAAATCCATCTTGCGCGGCGAATTCAACGACGGCAACACCATCTTTGTTGATGTGCAAAATGAAAGGTTGTCGTTTAGCCGTTTACCAGTTGAAGTCTTTACCGGATAATTACACCTGATAAATCACACACAAAAACCCGTTTTCTAACAGAGAGCGGGTTTTTGAATTATTCAGAAGTAAAGTGAAAATCCTATCAGCAATGCCTGAATTTTTTATTGAGTCTTACACATAACTTGTCGCATTTTACGCATATTTGCAGGCAACTCTAAATTCATCGCTTGTTGAATAAAAATAGATGGAATCGGAATTAGAGGTGTTGCTTGCACAGTATAAGCAAGTATTGTGCCATTACCACAATCTTGTAGTTCTAAATTAGCGTTAAAGTCCTCAAAAGTCCCATTTACCATGCGAAATTGGATTTGCTGCCCCAGCACTTCTACAACATTGAGGTAAATTTCCACTTGAGCCGTAAAAAAGAAGAAAGCTTTTTGTGCTGCTTGATACAGACGTTTGACTTCACCTTTATGTACTACCTCACTCTTGGTGATATCGGGAAAATATTGCACCCAGCGGGGATAATCAGTTAATTGCTGCCAAACGTGCGATCGCACCATCGGCAAATACATCCAGGCTGTCACCGCGCCACCCGATAGCTTGTGCGATCGCGTTTCTAGGAGAATTTCACCCTGTACCAGCAACTTTTGCTTGTCTTGACTCCAAGCCATATCTGAACCTGCAATAATTGAATCTGATATATAAGACGCAGACATAATGATTAAGTTACTCCTCAACTCATCCACCTAAATAGAGTTGAAACTACAAGCCATAAAACTTGATTTAGATCCAACCCATTATTAAATTAGTTCCAGTTTAATACTTATCTTTTCCGGAAAGGATGATTTTTTGCTCATCATTTCAGTTACTTTACTGTAAAAACTGTGTTTCTTATCACAATTAACATAATTAATACTCCAGTGACTTTTGTCAAAGTAATACTTGTAGATGAAAAACTGCGTTGTTAACAGCTAGAATGGCACAAACACGATTTAACATCAAGTACTTTACCCTAACGTTTGGATAGTATCTCTCGGTTTTACGTGTTATTTCTGATGAAACTATAACTTCATCGTAACTTCATATTTTAATTATCAATATCAAGTGTAATGTCTGTTGAGTTGAGAGGAAAATTAGGTGAATCAATCTTCTTTAAATCGTAGATTAATCCAGATTTTTGGTACACTTCTCGGCATTAGCGTTGCCGTCTGGGTACTGAGAGGTATTGGTATTCTCACTTTTATCCCAGGTGGAATTATTTGGCTACTGCTACTTGGGGCGATCGCGATCGGAATTATCAGTTACGCCCAAAGGACATGGTGGCGTTTTTAATGACAAATGACTTTGCGAAGCGGTTTGATTTTCATGCCCTAGTCTCGTTTAAGAATTGTAGCTTGCCTATTTTGACTGATTGCCAAAAGTATTTAATAGGGAAGCAATGCCAACAATTTACGAGGGGAAAGGAACATGGCAAAGTATAAATGTACTGTTTGTAGCTATATATATGACCCAGCAGAAGGCGATCCAGATAGCGACATAGCGCCGGGAACAGCCTTTGAAGATATCCCAGAAGATTGGTCATGTCCAACTTGCGGTGCGACAAAAGCCGACTTTGAACCTGATGAAGAGTGAAAATAACAGCTAGCCTAGAAAGTAGGTGCTGTAAAAGAGACATTTTTGAAATTGTTACCGTTACAAATTGTAGTTATTGGGGGTGGGGCAGCAGGATTTTTTGGCGCGATCGCTTGTGCTAAAGCCAATCCTGATGCCCAAGTTACTTTACTCGAAGCCAGTCGCCAACCCCTAGCGAAAGTGCTAATTTCTGGTGGCGGACGCTGCAACGTTACTCACGCGTGCTTTGAACCGGAGGAGTTAGTGCAAAATTACCCCAGAGGTGCAAAAGCTTTGCGGGGTGCTTTGACTCGGTTTGGGCCTCAAGATACAGTAGCTTGGTTTGCTGCTGGTGGAGTCTATCTGAAAACGGAAGCTGATGGCCGGATGTTTCCTGTCACCAATACTTCAGAAACCATTGTGGAATGTCTAATTAAATCGGTGGCGAAATCTGGGGTAAAACTCCGCATCGGTACGCATGTAACTTCCGTGAGAACCGCAGCAGATGGGGGTTTTGATATTCTTCTGAAGTCAGGAGAGACAATTAAATGCGATCGCCTACTTCTTGCAACTGGTAGTAGCCTTGCGGGTTATAAAATTGCTCGAGAGTTAGGTCATCAAATTGAATCGCCAGTACCCTCATTATTTACTTTCAACATTCTCGATCCAAAGTTGCGGGAATTGGCTGGAGTTAGCGTTAACCCTGCCCAATTGCGGTTATCTGCGGGCGGAAAATCCCAATTACAACAAACTGGGCCATTGCTAATTACCCACTGGGGTTTAAGTGGCCCCGCTGTTTTGAAGCTTTCGGCTTGGGGTGCGAGAGTTCTGCACGAAAGCCGCTATCAAGCCACATTATTGATAAATTGGCTGCCTAATTTGCACCAAGAACAAGTGCGAGAAAAAGTTTTAGCAGTTAAGGATGAATGGGGAAAAAAAGCGATCGCATTGCATCGTGGCGTTGATCTTCCCCATCGTCTCTGGCAATATATTATTGCTCGTGTAGGCATTACTACAGAAGACCGTTGGGCAGAAATATCTAGTAAAACCTTAAATCAACTGGTGCAAGAACTTACTCAAGGACAATACTCAATCAACGGCAAAGGAGCCTTCAAAGAAGAATTTGTTACCTGTGGCGGCGTCAAGCTCAAAGAAGTCAACTTCAAGACAATGGAAAGTAGGTTAATTCCTGGTCTTTATTTTGCCGGAGAAATCTTAGATATTGATGGCGTTACCGGTGGGTTTAACTTCCAAAGTGCTTGGACAACCGGGTATTTAGCAGGCGTGGCAATGGCGACTAACGATTAGTACCACCACAGGGATTATGACAGCTTAAGAGAGTTCGTAGTAAGCACTTCAGTGCCTGGAAAATAAGGACTAAAGTGCTTACTACGAGCTTATCAAAAAGATAACTTGGAAATTTTATCTCAGTCCTTTCCTTATCCAAACTTGTTAGCTAGAGTGTCTCCGTGTTAACCCGAACCTATTTACCAGTTCTTTAGGAACAAGCGATCGCTACTTAACTATATTTACTTATCAAAATTCTTACTAATCCTCTAGCATTTCCCACCTTGCCACTCCATATTCATACCAGCCACCCTAGAGAAGGTAAATTTTTCTGGGTGTATTACTTTTTGCGCAAAAAATAAATGAATACTGATAAAAATACGGCGTCTGAAATTATGTTGCAAGGAAGCCAGTATATCCTACATGGCTTTCCAGTGCTTGGTATTCCTGATGATGAGCGTGCTGTCAAATACTTCAGTCTCAATCCATTTCTACCAAATGCCCAAAATCGCTGTCCGGTAGAATGTGCCTATTGTGTCTGTCACCAAGACCGTGACTGGCATCATTATCCACAAAACTTTCAGGATGTCTCAGCTCCGGTCGACCTGCTCGATCTTTTGCTAGACTACATTTTTGCTACTCACGAGGGACAAAAGGGCTTTCCGATTTCACTGTGCGATTACTCTGATCCTTTTATTCCAGCCCATCGAGAACGCGTACTATCAATTTTGGATGCACTGATTGACCGCAAAGCTGCCAACATCGTCTACATCACCACTAAAGTTCATCCTGGTCAATCTTTTCTAGAACGCCTCAAAAAAACTCTAGAGCAACCTCATTCCCTTCGAGTCACTGTCTTTGTTAGTCTACCACCCTTGAAACCAGGCTATGAGCAAGCCTCAATTCCGAGTCGGGTACAGTTGCTGCAAGATTTAGTAAACCTTGGCATTCCCTGTTGTTGGTATCTGCGTCCACTAGTTGAAGAGTGGTTTGATGAAACCTTAATGTGGCAATTAGCACGTACATTATTACCTCATGTTTCCCGTCACGTTATCCTATCTGGGCTTGTAATGTCTGAAGAGATTGAAGCGAGTCTGTTAAAACAGGAATTAATCGTTCCAGAATGGAATCGTACACAACCAGGACGTAAGCAATACTTGTCATTAGAGTTCGAGTCAAAACTGCGCTCAATTCTCAGTACTGTAGCTAGCGAGCAAAATATTTCTCTCGGCCCGGTGATGGGACATCGGCTATGTGGTACTAACGGTAATCATGCCTATGGCTGCTTGATTTGCGCTAAACAAAATCGGTATTGCCAGCTTTTTCAACTTCATCACTATGGTGAAACGATCGCTGCCGAAGATAATCAACGCTTCAAGACGCTATTGAGACAAGATGCAGTGAAAGTAAGCTTACGAGAGCCATCAACAGAAGAATGTCAGTGAAGTAATCCAACCTGAAGCGAAACTAGAAACAGTCTGATTACCTCACCGCTACGCGTCTATAAAATTATTGTATTGGAGCATAAAGAGGGAAAATTATCTTGCAATTGTAGATCAATTTTGAACACACCCAACAATGAAATTCAGCGAAATCCTCCGTCAATTTGGTGACGCGGCCACCAATCATAGCCTGACTAGCAACCCAGACCAAGACCCAGAAATTACAGGGGTAGCAGCCATTGATGAAGCTACCAACGGTACGATCGGTTACATAGAAAGTGCAAAATTTGGGTCTTTTGTCGGTAATACCAATGCTAGTGCCTTAATTTTGCCCCAGGACGAAAAATTACAAGCGCTTGCGCAAGAAAGGGGTATTGTCTGGCTAGCAACCTCAGATCCGCGATTATTGTTTGCCAAAGCGATCGCACTTTTTTATCAACCATATCGCCCTACCCCAGAAATTCATCCTACCGCTGTGATTCACTCCACCGCAAAAGTTGGTAGTAATGTTTACATTGGCCCCCATGCTGTGATTCAACAAGGGGTAGAAATTGGTGATGGTGCAATCATTCATCCCAATGTGGTGATTTATCCAGATGCCAAAATAGGCGATCGCACCACCTTACACGCCAACTGTACCATCCACGAACGTACCCGCATCGGTGCAGATTGCGTCATTCACAGTGGTGCTGTCATTGGTGCAGAAGGCTTTGGTTTTGTTCCTACCCGGACTGGTTGGTTCAAAATGGAACAATCAGGCTATACAGTCTTAGAAGATGGCGTGGAAGTTGGCTGTAACAGTGGCATTGACCGCCCAGCTGTCGGAGAAACACGAGTAGGTCGCAATACAGTAATAGATAACTTAGTACAAATAGGTCACGGTTGCCAAATCGGTTCTGGTTGTGCGATCGCAGGTCAGGTTGGCATGGCGGGAGGGGTGAAACTGGGGAATCGCGTTATTTTAGCTGGACAAACAGGAATAGCCAATCAAGTGAAAATCGGAGACGGGGCAATGACATCTGCTAAAACTGGAATTCACAGCGATGTTGCACCAGGAGAAGTTGTCTGTGGAACTCCAGCCCTTCCTTACAAACTATATCTCAAGGTATGTGCTGTTTATGGTCGCCTGCCAGATATGTATCAATCGCTAAAACAATTACAACGTCAATTCAAAAATAGCAATGAATAAGCTGAAAGTTATCTAAATTACATAACCAAATTCAAATTAACTCTTCTGGGGCGTGAATCTTGCACGTCCCATTCTGTATTCTTGTTCAAGAAGATTTTTTTATTCCTATTGGCAGATGACAAACAAAAGCTGCCTAATAATTTTATACCAACTTTAGAAATTGCGGGAACAAGTAAAGATTTAGTTAATGATTCTTTTTTCTCTGCGTATAAAAAAATATAAAGACTACAATCTTTATTAGGACAAAGTACGAACTTGTACTGAATTTTTTCATAAAAGAGGGTAACAAATTAGTTTAAAAACTGTGTATACAGTTCAGTAAACCAAAAACAAAGTTTTTGGAACGTATTTTAGTTAAAGTTTAAACTCAATTGTTGAAGATAATGCCAATTTTCAAGCCGAACCGAACCGAAATAAGCATTTGCAAATAACTTGTGAAGTATGGTTACAAAGGGTATGCACATTTTACTATGCAAACTGCCTGAGTAATTTTCCATTATTCGCATCGAATCTGTCAATAAAGTAACTGAAGTGAATTTACTTCGTTAATAAGCATTTGCAACCATACTTACAAAAGGTATGCATTCTTTGCTATGCAAGCTCCGTGAATAATTGCCCATATATTCACGCCAAATTAGACAATCAAGCATCAATAAAAACCCACTTATCCCCTAAAATAATGACTGCAATTCTTTCTTTAGATACTGAAATATCCAGCCAATTACAGCAAGTTTTATTAGAAATCACAACTGCACAAGATTTGTCTCTACATCCCTTTGTTCAACGCTTTGCTAATGGAGAATTTTCACAAGATGCAATCCGCCAGTTTGCTATAAAAATGCTACCTGGCTCAAACAGATTCAATATGGCTTTTCTGAAAGTCGCGTCTAAAATGGATAGTTACCATGCTAGAACGATTATGCTAGAAAATGCATTTACAGAGCATGGAGAACTCAACTCAGAGCTTGCTCATGTAGCATTATTTATGCGTTTTATGAAAGGTATTGATTGTCCTAAAATTGATATCAATGCCGATGATGGAGCGTTTCTCATTCCGGCATTACGCTTTAAGAAATTTGAAGTTTGTGATGATGAACCTATAGTACGCTCTTTAGGAAGATTTGCGGCAATTGAGCAAGTATTGCCTGGAATTTTCATCAAATATATCGAAGGACTTCGTAAGATATTTAAAGGTATTGATGACCATACCATCGAATATTTTCATCTCCACTGCCACTTAGATCCAGAACATACAGATGAATTGATTCAAGTAGCCCAAATTTATACCAAGTCTGAGAAAGATGTTGAACTCTTCCGTGAAGGAGTTGAAGATATGGTTAAATCAATTGGCGATATGTTTTCTTGGATGGATGAAAACCTCGAAAAAGAAGCGTTGACTTTACAAAGCTAATAAGCTGTTCCACATTTAAATTGTATAATTACGAGTCAGGGGGGTGACTTCCTGGCTTAGGCATCCATCTACGTACCAACCATGAGCACTTAACCTAATCACTTCTGCTCTGTCTCTCACTTTCTGGGGTACATCTGCCGTTCTCAGGTTGAACAGAGTTTTATCTTGTTCTGAAGTCAAAAACACTCTTAAACGGCTGCCCATATCTCTGTTACCTTAGTAGACACATTCTACCTATTTACTTATCTTTACACAGTTTGGTTTTTTCACCTCGTTCTACTTACTAAAAAGTCTCGTATAGTCTTGCTGCATCAACCAAGACTAAACTATCTGAGTCAATATATAATTCCCATTTCACTTCACAACCATTTAGATAACCTGTTTTAACCTTCAATGTTTGCCATGAGTTCGTCAGGTTAACTGACCCAAATCCATATGAACTAGGAGCAGCGCCAGGACAGAATGCCCAAATACCGAACCGTACATTACCTGTCCCCATTAAAGCTACAGATGCTTGATAGTATCCAGAACGCGGAATTTTATTATGCTGGGTTAAAGATGTGCCTGAAGCATATGTAAAAAGAGCAAAGCATTGACCATCGATTGCCGGAAAATTACTTTGGCTACAGTTATAGCCAAAGTAATTTAATGCTGTTCCAACCCATCCAGCACTCCCACTCTCAAAACCTGAATTGATTAAAATATTATTTGCGCTTGCTGCTCCCGAACAAATAGAGCCAAGGGCAAAAGCAAGAGGAATTGACAACATGATTGACTTTTTCATATCGCTTAATTACTCCAATGATTGGGGCTTGTTACAACTTGGTAAGTTAGCAATCAGCAATGAGGATAAAAGCTATGTCTCATACCTTAGATTTTCGCACAAATCAATTGCATAACTATAAAGTTACTAAAGGGTGCAATTAATCTATACACTGCAAAAAAATCGCCTTATTAGGGACAGGTGATCGCACATATAGCAATCCTAAATCATTTGTGAAAAATCACAGTTGTTGATATGGTGAAAATTGGAAGTCATGGATAGGGTGCATGGCAGTACAAATGGAAGAGTTGATAGAGTTCATTCAGGCTAGCGCAGACTCCAGAGAACTTATAAAGTTCTGGAGGCTATTCCCGATGAATTGGGAAGCCCCGCCCATCTTACGGCGGGGTAGTTCACCCTCTTAACTCTGTGTTCTCTGTGCCTCTGTGGTTAAATAAAAGACTTTTCAACCGCAGAGACGCGGAGGACGCAGAGAGAAAAAGAGATTTTACCAGTCACATTGAAAGGGCTAGTCCTAAAACTAAAATCCTAATTTCTCTAACACTGGCTTTGTAGAAACAATGTGACGGTCTAAACCCAGTTCTTTTGGACTAACGCCAAGTGCCAAAGCAATCAACTGGGGTAAATGCAACACTGGTAAACCTAGCTTTTGTTCAATCACCTTTTCTACCTCTGGCTGGCGCGAATCTAAATTCAAGTGGCACAGAGGACAAGGTGTAACTATACAGTCAGCACCAGATGCTATAGCGTCCTGAATATGCATCCCCGCCATCTTAAAAGATTGGGTAGTGGCATAACTAGCAAGTGGCCAACCACAACATTGTGTCCGCCCTCGGTAATAAATTGGTGTTGCACCCACCGCCCGAAACATATTTTCCATCGCTTCCGGTTGGAAAGGGTCGTCATAAGGCATAGATTTTTGGGCGCGGAGGAGATAACAGCCATAAAAAGCCGCACATTTTAATCCAGTTAACTTTCGGGTGACACGTTTGGTAATTTCCTCTAAACCGTAATCTGTTACTAAGGCGTAAAGAAGATGTTTAACGTCAGTACTACCGCGATAAGGCGAACAGCCTTCTTTATCTAACAAACCATTAACCTGTTCAATATAAACAGGGTTAGAAGTCTTACATTCTTTCAGGTGTTCATTGACGTGACCAATAACACCTTGACAAGTACTGCAATGGGTAAGTAAGGGCAGATCTAATTCTTCTGCTAGGGCAATATTTCTGGCGTTGACTGTATCTTCTAGCAGTTGCGAATCTTCTTTAAATGTGCCCGAACCACAGCAAGCAGCTTTTTTAAGTTCAACTAGTTCAATACCCAGTGCTTGGGTAAGCGCTTGAGTTGATTGGTAAAGTTCCCGACAGGCCCCTTGAGCAACACAACCAGGGAAGTAAGCGTATTTCAGTGTCTGAGGTAGCATAGAAGTATGTTTGGGTTAGAGCGATCGCTCTAAACAATAACTGTTTTATCATTACCTTGTTAGCACCATTCTGATGTTTGACGTTTAGCTACCCTTTAAGCGTCTAGGTTAAAGGGTCGCAGCATCTACATATTCTTAATTGCTAGCAAGACTGTAAATACTGGTCGAGACATTGTAAAAAATTTTAGCAATAATTATAAAACTGAAGCATTTACACGGAACCAGCGATGGTGTAGCACGCTCCACTGCTCAAGTGTTCCTAGAAAACTTATTCCATTTATTTTAAAAATGGCAGAGGTTTTCTAGCAGAAAAACCCTTGGAAGTATGCGGGCGATCGCGCTTGACGATAAGATGTATATGCTCAAAACAATGTCTCCTCTAAAGAGCAGATCGTAGCAAGTGGTTAAGGACTTTTATTTATGAGCCAAACGGAACTTTTTGAAAAGGTCAAGAAAATCGTTATCGAACAACTGAGTGTTGATCCCCCAGATAAAGTCACACCACAAGCCAAGTTTATGGAAGACCTGGGAGCAGATTCCCTCGATACCGTTGAGTTGGTGATGGCTTTGGAAGAAGAATTTGATATCGAAATTCCCGACGAAGCTGCGGAGCAGATTACATCGGTTCAAGACGCAGTAGATTACATCAATAACAAAGTTACCGCCTCAGCTTAACTGAGGATTGGAATTGGGGATTGGGATTGGGGAGATTTTTCTCTAATGTCTAGCCACCCTTCGCGTGACGCTGCTAATGTCGCTAATGCTGACGTTAACGACAGTCACTTGAAGTCAGCAAATCCGATGCCAGTCGCTCGTAAAGGAAATCTTTAAGACCGCGCTGGCTCACCAGTACCTAGTTGCTAACCTCAAATTTTTTGCCTGCTGCTTTTTCGCCATTTTTAACTGAATCATGACAGATCATACACGTAAACGCGTTGTTGTAACTGGTGTTGGCGCGATTACACCTATAGGTAACACAGCAACAGAATATTGGAATGGATTATTGAGTGGACGCAATGGCATTGACTACATCACATTATTTGATGCGTCTCGCCATGATTGCCGGATTGCTGGTGAGGTGAAAAACTTCGATCCACATGATTACTTGGACCGCAAAGAGGCCAAGCGCATGGATCGATTTTCCCAATTTGGGGTTGCGGCAGCAAAACAGGCTCTAGCTAACTCGGAGTTAGCGATCAATGACCTGAATGCAGAACAGGTAGGTGTGATGATCGGTTCTGGGGTTGGTGGCATTAAGGTATTAGAAGACCAGCAAACTATCTACCTCAACCGTGGACCCGATCGCTGTAGTCCATTCATGATCCCGATGATGATCGCCAATATGGCCGCAGGATTAACGGCAATTCATACGGGTGCTAAAGGGCCAAACTCTTGTCCAGTAACTGCCTGTGCCGCTGGCTCTAACGCTGTAGGCGATGCTTTTCGCTTAATTCAAGGGGGATATGCCCAGGCGATGATTTGTGGGGGAACGGAATCAGCTGTCACACCATTGTCGATAGCTGGGTTCGCCGCCTGCAAAGCACTCTCTTTTAGCAATGATGACCCGGCTCATGCTTGCCGTCCCTTTGACCGCGATCGCAACGGATTTGTCTTAGGTGAAGGTGCGGGAATTTTAATTCTCGAAGAACTGCAACACGCCCTAAGTCGCGGCGCTCACATTTATGCCGAAATGATCGGCTATGGCATGACCTGTGATGCTTACCATATCACCTCTCCCGTACCTGGTGGACTCGGAGCCGCTAGAGCGATCGAACTAGCTCTCAAGGATGCTGGCATAACTCCCGAACAGATTAGCTATATTAATGCCCACGGTACTAGTACCCCAGCTAATGATTCAACTGAAACCTCAGCAATCAAAAAAGCCTTGGGAGAACATGCTTATAAGGTGGCAATTAGCTCCACCAAATCGATGACAG
This sequence comes from Nostoc sp. DedQUE12b, assembly GCF_034530835.1. Classification (NCBI taxonomy): domain Bacteria; kingdom Bacillati; phylum Cyanobacteriota; class Cyanophyceae; order Nostocales; family Nostocaceae; genus Nostoc; species Nostoc sp. DedQUE12b. The sequence continues at coordinate 115,470 of NZ_JAVRCI010000009.1, forward strand.
GTCATTTATTAGGCGGTTCTGGAGGTATTGAAGCAGTCGCAACAGTACTAGCGATCGCTAATGACCAAATTCCACCAACAATCAATCTGGAAAATCCCGATCCAGAGTGTGACTTAGATTACGTGCCTAACTCTAGCCGCGCTCAAAAAGTCGAGATAGCAATATCCAATTCTTTTGGGTTTGGCGGTCATAATGTCACACTGGCCTTTAAGAAATACGTTTAAAAGAGGCAGGAGGCAGGAGACAGAAGACAGGAGTCAGGAGTCAGAATTCAATAGTTTAATCCAACTCTGCTCGTTTGCCCAATGCCCCATGCTCCATGCCCAAAGTATCAGAAATATCATTCCGATATAACTTAAGCGTTCAGCATGACCCAATTATCAGCTTGATTTATCACCAGAAACTCAGGAGATCCCGCTTGTCCATCGACAAGCGGGAGTGGGATGATGAGGATACTGTGGGGAATCTAAAATAACCCCAGCAAGAGAAGCTACGAAGAGTGCTAACCCGTCGTTAAAAACAAGAGATTATGACTGTTGCAACCCAATCCGCCAAAGAATTGTCCGTCGAAGAACTGGCTATTAACTCGATCCGCTTCTTGGCTATTGATGCCGTAGAAAAAGCAAAATCGGGACACCCAGGACTACCAATGGGTGCGGCTCCGATGGCTTTTGTCCTCTGGGATCGCTTTTTGAAGTTTAATCCCAAGAATCCTAAATGGTTTAATCGCGATCGCTTTGTCTTATCTGCCGGTCATGGCTCGATGTTGCAGTACGCCCTACTGTACCTGACAGGCTACGATAGCGTCACCATTGAAGATATCAAACAATTCCGTCAATGGGAATCCAAAACCCCTGGACACCCGGAAAACTTCATGACCCCAGGTGTAGAAGTCACCACTGGCCCACTAGGTCAAGGAATTGCTAATGGAGTCGGTTTAGCGATCGCTGAAGCGCACCTTGCCGCTAAATTTAACAAACCCGATAGCAAGATTGTTGACCATTACACCTACGTAATTTTAGGTGACGGTTGCAACATGGAAGGAATTTCTGGTGAGGCTTGTTCTTTTGCAGGACACTTGGGATTAGGCAAACTCATCGCTCTGTACGACGACAACCACATTTCCATCGACGGTTCCACAGATGTGGCATTCACCGAAGATGTTTCCAAGCGTTTTGAAGCTTACGGTTGGCACGTTCAACACGTCGAGGACGGTAATACAGACCTAGAAGCGATCGCCAAAGCAATTGAAGCGGCTAAAGCTGTCACCGATAAGCCTTCTTTCATCAAGGTAACAACCATTATTGGTTACGGTTCTCCCAATAAAGCAAACACTGCTGGCGTTCACGGCGCTGCCCTTGGTGGAGACGAAATAGCATTGACTCGGAAAAATTTGGGTTGGGAATATGAGCCTTTCGTAATACCCGAAGAAGCCCTCAACCACACACGCAAAGCAGTTGAGCGCGGCGCAGGTTACGAAAGCGACTGGAACAAAACCTTTGCCGACTACAAAGCTAAGTATGCTCAAGAAGCTGCTGAATTTGAACGTTACCTAAACGGTAAGCTACCCGACGGTTGGGATAAGGTACTACCCACTTACACCCCAGAAGACAAAGGACTACCTACCCGTAAACACTCAGAAACCTGCCTTAACAAACTAGCGGCGGTTTTACCTGAATTGATTGGTGGTTCAGCTGACTTAACCCACTCCAACCTGACCGAAATCAAGGGTAAGGGCGACTTCCAAAAAGGAGAATACCAAAACCCCAACATCCACTTTGGTGTGCGGGAACATGGTATGGGCGCAATCTGTAATGGTATAGCACTGCACAGTTCAGGATTAATTCCCTACGGTGCTACCTTCTTAATCTTCACAGACTATATGCGTGCTGCCATCCGTTTATCCGCCCTTTCCCAAGCTGGCGTGATTTGGGTGATGACTCACGATTCCATTGGACAAGGTGAAGATGGCCCCACGCACCAACCCATTGAAACTCTGGCTTCCTTGCGAGCTATTCCTAATTTATTAGTGTTTCGTCCCGCAGACGGTAACGAAACCTCTGGCGCTTATAAAATAGCGATCGAGAAAGCGAAGGAAAATGCTCCGTCTCTGTTGGCGTTCACCCGTCAAAACGTCCCCAACTTGGCAGGTACATCGATTGAGGGCGTAGCTAAGGGTGGATACACCGTGGTGGATAGCGAAGGCACACCTGATCTCATCCTGATTGCCACTGGTTCAGAACTGAGCCTCGCCGTCGGCGCAGCTGAAAAACTCAAGGCTGAAGGCAAGAAAGTCCGTGTTGTTTCGCTACCTTCATGGGAACTGTTTGAAGCACAGGATGCGGCTTATAAAGAGTCGATTCTGCCAAAAGCTGTCACCAAGCGTTTATCTGTAGAAGCTGGCGCTAGTTTCGGTTGGCACAAATATGTGGGTACTGAAGGCGATACTGTTAGTATTGATCGCTTTGGTGCTTCAGCTCCAGGTGGTGTTTGTTTAGAGAAGTTTGGTTTTAGCGTTGATAATGTATTAGCTAAGGCTAAACAATTGTTGGGTTAATAGCAACAGAATATTCTCAAAATAGTGTAGGGTGGGCTGAAAGGCCCGCCTTTTTTATGTAAAGAAAGATTAGCTATAATTGGAGTAATAAGTTACTAATTGCAAGGAAGTTATGCAGGAAGTTTCTGAGGAAAGAGACGTACTTCTAGCCCGGATAACAAAAATTGTAGAACATTTGATGCAAAAGGATAGTAGCTATCAGTATTATCTAGATAAAGATAAAGCAATAAAAATGATATTTAAATACTATTCTGAGAAAGTTTCTATGGAGGAACTAAAAGCTATGTCTGATTTCAGATTAACAGGGTTTGTTGAGGGAGATATGATGACTTTGTTATTGATTGAAGGGGAAGATGATATAGACCTTAAAGCAATGTCTTATGTTTAGATATAGTAAATTCCTAAGCAGAAGAATAATTTTTTGTTACATAACTTAATATAAAGATTAGAAACAAGCTGATCGCGTTATAATTTATAACGCACTAGTACTTTTATAGTACAATAGTACTAATTAAGTCCAAAATTACTATTTATACTGAGAGGCAGTATGAAAGCAGAGCTTCTCAAAAGATTTTTTAGAGCGATCGCTAGTTCAGATCAAGAAGCGATTGATAAGCTGACATATTTAGTGATTGAGGAAGAACGCAGTAAGGGACATACCCTCTTAGCTGACCAGTTAGAGAATATCACTAAAAAAAGCCAGAAAGAGAAGCCTACTAACATTAGCAAACCTGCTTCTTCAATACCAGAAAAATTACAGACATTAACTGAATTATCAACCAGTAAGCGATTTAATCTTCCCTTAGTAACTATCATACCAAGGGATAATTTGCGGCATCACATGGTGTTGCCAATAAATATTGAAAAACGTTTCTGTCGAATCGAACGCGAGTATGCGGCTAGAGATAGGCTTGCTCATCATGGATTGCGTTACAGACAAAAAATTCTTTTATATGGGCCTCCTGGGTGTGGAAAGACATTAGGAGCAGAACGTTTAGCTTGGAATACAGGATTACCACTCTTGAAAGTTCGGTTTGATGCAATGGTGTCGTCTTTTTTAGGCGAAACTGCGAGCAATTTAAGACTTGTATTTGAGGATGCCTCAAAAAATCCATGTTTATTGTTTCTTGATGAATGTGACTCAATTGCTAAGACACGAGAAGACTCTCAAGAAGTAGGAGAAATTAAGCGAGTGGTCAATACATTTCTTCAAATTTTGGATGAGTATCAACCCTCTTCTGGGCTTTTAGTAGCAGCTACAAACCTAAATAAATCTCTAGATACTGCTCTTTGGAGAAGATTTGATGACTTGATTGCAGTACCCAAACCCGGAGAACAAGAGCTAGAATTTATACTAAAGGAAACATTATCTGCAATTGAAGTGGGATCTATCAACTGGCCAAGGATCATTGAGCAGATGAGAGATTTTTCTGCGGCTCAAGCTGTGAGGGTTGCACAAGATGTAGCTAAAAGAGCAATCCTTGAGCGAGAGGAGCTAGTGATTCAAGAACACCTAGAAGAAGCGATCGCAGAAATCAAAGTTTCCTAGTATTAATTTTTGGTGTCTGGATAAATAAATGGTTGAAAGTTTTCAGGATTTTCCGCATATCACGCTTAGGTTGACAAAACAAGGAAGCGCTGTCCCACCAACAGGAGGAGGAAAAAAGAATCCCATCACAGTCGTTAATCTGGGGAATCGCCAGGGACATGGAAGTAAACTCAAAGGTTCGGTTGAATCCTTAATCTTTGATTGGCAAGATACCCAAGAAAAACGTGAGCAAGAAGGAAAGCCGCCACTTCCTGAAAAATCTAAACCTATCATTTTAAAGATAGATCCTATTGCCTTCGATGTAGAGGATCTAAGAAAGTATGGTATTGAGGTCATTGCTGAATTAGAAGATGGATATATTATTGGGGCTTCTGCGAATGATCCAGAACTTAGTAAACTACAAACAAAGATAGAACAATTTATTAAAGCAGAACGAGGTGGTAATAAAATTGCCGAAATATGGGAAATTTTGAATGGAACTAGAAGACCAGAATACATTTTATCACCAGAATTGCTTAATGAATGGGAACAAATCACTGACGATAAAATTTTTATAGTAGATGTGGGGATTTCCTGTATAGGAACTAAGTCTCAATTTTCTGATTATCCAGAACAAAAGCCTAACGAAACTGATGAAAGATATACTAGACGAGTTAGGGAATGGATAAATAAACGTGATTCAACATACCAACAATGGGATGATATCAAGTCAGAAAGAGAAGATGATTTTACAGATTTTGTTCAAGGATATCAAGGAGAAATTTTCAATATTATTGATGGACATATTCCTAATTCTGCTCAACTACCAGATAGTTTTTCTTGCAGAATTGAAATTTCTGGTAAGGGATTAAAAGATTTAGTTTTAAATTTTCCGTATATTTTTGATGTCAGTTTGCCTGATGATATAACTGAATTTGTTAAATCTGAAACTTTATCAGATGTTGAGAATATCGATTTTCAACTAGAGCCACCAGAATCAAATGCTCCTAATGTATGTATTATTGATAGTGGTATTCAAGAAAGTCATTTTCTTTTAAAAGCAGCGATTGATTCACAAAGTTCAAGGTCTTGGGTTCCAGGAGAAACTCATACAACTGCTGACTATTATGGCAACGGTGGACATGGAACTAGAGTAGCTGGTGCGGTTCTTTACCCCAGGACTATACCCCGCAGTGGCAAGGAAAAATCTATTTGCTGGATTCAAAATGCAAGAGTTCTAGATGCTAACTGCGAACTGCCTAAACAGCTATTTCCCCCAATTTTTCTATGTGAAATTGTAAAAATTTACTACGATCAAACAAAAACAAGAATTTTTAATCATTGTATTGCTGGGTCTGTTCCCTGCCGAACCCAGTATATGAGTTCTTGGGCAGCAACTATTGATAATCTGACATGGACAAAGGATATCCTGTTTATTGTCGCAGCTGGTAATTTACCTTCCGAAGGCGGGAAAATAGGCTATACAAGATTATCTGTGAAAGAACATCTGGCAGACAATCGACCATATCCAGATTATCTATTAGAAAATTCATGTAGAATTGCTAACCCTGCACAAAGCTTTCAAGCTTTAACAGTTGGTTCAATTGCTCTAAGTTATTACCATCAATTTCCCTATTCTTCTATCTCACAGAAGGATAAGCCTTCAGCCTTTTCATGCTTTGGATTGGGAATTTGGAAGACGATTAAGCCAGAAGTAGTTGAATATGGTGGGGATTTTGTCATAGACGAAGGTACACCACCTAACATTACATATCCTCAAAATGTTTGTCCTGAATTAGTGCGTTCAACATTGAATGGTGGGCCTGCACTTGCTGCTGACAAAGTGGGAACATCATTTGCAGTACCAAAAGTAAGTCATATTGCTGCACGTCTAGCTGCTGATTTACCCAATGAGAATTGCCTTCTTTACCGTGCATTAATAGTTCAATCAGCAAGGTGGCCTGAATGGACAACGGCAGATGATGTTAATAAATTGCACGTTCTTCGTCAAATTGGTTATGGTCTTCCCAATGTTGATCGTGCTTTGGGTAATGCTCCCAATAGAATCACTCTGATGACAACAGGAGAGTGCCGTATTGTAGCTAAACAAGCTCATGTTTACCAAGTAAAACTACCAGAAAAATTACGTTCTCAAGGAGAGCGATTTAAGATTCTTCTGGAGGTTACTTTATCGTATAAAGCCCAACCACGTCGAACCCGTAGAAATCGCCGAAAATATCTTTCAACTTGGCTAGATTGGGAATGTAGTAAAAAAGGAGAAGATCCAGAACGCTTTCTGAAAAGGATTTTGAAAGAGTATGATGCTCCAGAGGATGCTGAAAAGGGAGAGGGTATTTTTAAATGGATGCTAGGAAAACAAAATAATCACGGAATAATTAAAGATGTATCCAGAAGTGCAGGAACCCTTGAAAAAGATTGGGCTGTTGTAGATTCATTTGAACTCACAGAAGCATTTTCTATTGCAGTTGTTGGACATGAAGGTTGGAACAATGATCCAGAAGCTAGTGTTCCATACTCTCTAGTTGTGAGCTTTGAAGCTATACAAGTTGATATTCCAATTTATACGTCAATTGTCGAGGCTCAAGTTGAAATAGAGATTGAACCACCGATAGAAATTCAATCTACTGTAGTTAGCTGAGGCGATCGTAGCCCCGCTATTAAACATATCCATAAATTAAATATGGATTATCCAGAACCCTTGTAGACTCGTAGCAGTGCTAAGTCTCTTTTGCATCACATATCTATTGAGATTTGTATTTATCTTGTTAAAAGTGAAGGTTTCTACAGAGGTAATATTATTTACTAACTTGTTTTAGTAAAACTTCAATTCTCGTATGATATATTGATGTCATCAATGATACTTGTAATCTAAATAATATTGTAGTAAATATTAAAATTTAGTATTATGTCTAGTCAAGAACAAAATTCCAACAAAGCATTGAAGCAAACGCAGGCTAGCCCAATAAAGAAGAAGAAAATACAACCTCCCCCAGACCTCAAAAAACCAAAGAAAACTGAATAAAAAGCATTAGAGTTACTTGTAGAGACTTAATTGAATTTAAGTCTCTACAATTTTCATCAAAAATAAATAAGCTTATTTATTTTTCGCTTGAGTCTTTGCCTGTTCTAAAGCTATTTCTTTAATTGCCTGATATGAATTAACATTTGAAGTACCTTCAATAGCTTTCACTGCCAAATCCTGAACTTGTTTGAGAGCAGATTCAAGTTGTTTAGAAAGATTTTGAATCCGTGTCTCTTGATTAGTAATAGTTTGTTCTAGAGATTGCAGTCTTTGTTCATAGAAACGCTTTTGCCCTTCTACTTCCTTAGAATATAAATCTGATTTTATTTTAGCTTGGTAGTGGGCGATGCCTTTGCCTTCTTCTGTAGCTTTTTTGATGGCTGCTTCTTTATCTTTTGGAAAAGCCTCTACCTTGGCTTTTAACTCTTCAAATTGTTTCTCTCTCTCAGAAATTGCTTTCTCTCGTTCAGCCCACTGCTTTTCTGTTTCTTGTAGTAATTCTTCAAGTTGCTTATATAGCGCTTTCTGCTCTTGTTCGTATTCATCATTTTGCAGTTGCCGCTGGAGTTCTAGATTATACTTATACTCTGCTGCATCGCGTTGCCGAGTTTTATTCAAGTTTTCATTCCGTTCTTTTATCGCCCGTTGCTGTTCCTCTTGTTCTTTTCCCCAAGTATTTCTTTGCTCTAGTATTTCTTGGAATAACACTTCCGAACGTTGGCTATATTCTTCCTGATAAGCTTTAGTATTATCTTCATAGGCTTGGATGAGAGTATCCAAGATATTATCAGAAATTTCTAAATTATGCAGCTGTGTTAATTGTTGGATTTCTTCTTCTAAAGTTCGCCTAATTTCTTCTAATTTCGAGGCTTTTGTGGTTAGCTGTTCCGATAATTCATTAGCAGCACTGCCAAAACCTAATTGAATCTTTGCCAAGCTTTCAATTGTATTGTTCATCTTCTGTTGGACACTAGAAAGCTGATTCATAGCTATTTTTTGTTCTAATTTAGGCTGTTCTTTAGTTCCAGACTGGTTTTCTTGGGCAACTTTATCAAGTTCTGATTTAAGTGCTGCTTTTTCTTTTGCCAACTCCTCATACGCCTGAAGAATTTCTACTTTAGTATTCTTATCAGTCGGTTTTTTCCCCACCACAACAAACCTCCTCTTCAGGAATTCAAAATAATTAAGATGCTACGAACTCACAACTATTTAGGGTTAGAACTACCAAAAGCCCTCATAGCTAAGTCTTGTGCTTGTTTTAATGCAGTTTGCAATTGAGCAGAAATGCCTTCTATTTGCTCTGATTGTTTCTTAATTGTTTCTTCCAGAGATTGAATTTTTTGTTCATAGCTCTGTTTGTTAGATTCCCATTCTCTTTCAGATAAATCAGCCTCGATTTTAGCTTTTTGGCTTGTTTCTTTAATTGCTTCTTCTCTAGCCTTCTTAACGGCTTCTTCCAGTTCGCTAGGAAATGTAGTTACCTTTTGTTCATAATCTGCAAAGAGTGGTTGGCGTTCAGTGAATATTTTTTCTCGTTCTGCCCAATCTTTCTCTTTCTTTTGAGAGTTTTCTTGTATTTCCCTTTGTTGTTGGCGCTTTATCCCTTCGTAGCTGTCTGTATTGAGTTTACGATTAGTTTCTAACTTATACTGAAATTCTTCTTGTTCTTGCTGGCGAGATTTAGCTAATAAATCGTTATATGCTTGAAATTTTTCTTCATACTCTGCTTGCTCTTTTTGCCAGTCTTTCCGTCTGATTGTAATTTCTTTCTCTAGTGCTTCCTTTTTACTAATAGTATCTTGTTCGAGAATTTTTAATTTTTCTTGGTGTTCTTGACTTAAAACGTCTAGAGTATCGGCTACAACTCTAATTTGTTGCAGTTCTTGTAGACGTTGAGTTTCAATTTCTATAGCTCGGTTCAATTCATCTAACTTGGAATTTTCCTGAGCTAGTTTTTCAGATAACCCATTGAGAATACTGCCAAATTCCAGTTGTAAATCAGCTAAACCTTTGACAATACTATCAACTGTATATGCAGAAGCTGCTTGCAGAATTTCTTGACTTTTTGCCTTTTCTGCTTCCTCTTGTTTGGTTGCTATTTTAGATTCAAGTTTTTTTCTTTGGATAATAATTTGTTGAAATGCTTGCATTAGTTGTTGTTTGCTGTCTTTGACTCCAACTGTAGTCATCTTCCAACTCCCTTCAATAGGCAAATGATTTATTGGGTAGCAAGCCATACCAATGACTACCCTATGCAGACATCAGAGTAGCTTTTTAATCAACATTTTTAACGCAGTGGAAATACTGAAATGATCCACATCTGACACTTAGTGGGTACGAATTTTCCACATATATGTCTTTCTGTTTTTTAGGTGTAGTTTTCCCTTTTGATTTTTATAGTACTTTTGTACTAAAATAAATATACCTAACCTAATCTCCTCTGTCAAGATAATTCTTCATGCAATAATGTGTGAAGACAGAATCGAAAATTCAAAGTCTTTAATTAAAAACTATTTAGAAGCTTGCAGGCACAGTGATTTATGATTTAGAAGACTGCTGTGGTGTATGTTACTTTATGTAAATAAAATCTAAAAGAATTAACCCTAGTAGAAGCGCAGTTGCAGTAAGGCGAGATAATAGACTTAATCATCCTAATTGATACAAGCACAGTCCTAGACTTTTGTGATATCAATGTATACCAGTGAATCGACCAAGTATTCTGCCAGAACGGACATTGGACAAACCAGCCGTATTCTAGTAGTAGAAGATGAAGAATTAATCCAGGAAATGCTAGCTGTAGCTCTGGAAGAAGAAGGTTATGGGGTGATAACTGCTCCCGATGGGCGGTCTGCTATAGAGTATCTGAAAAGTTTTGAAACCAATTCAGGGGAACTTCCCTTTGATCTGGTCATTCTTGATTTGATGCTACCGCAAATCAATGGGCTAGATATTTGCCGTTTGCTGCGTCATCAAGGCAACCCAGTACCTATTTTAATGCTCAGTGCTAAGGGTAGTGAAACTGACCGTGTTTTGGGGTTAGAGGTGGGTGCAGATGACTACCTGACCAAACCCTTTAGTATGCGCGAGTTAGTGGCTCGTTGTCGCGCTTTACTCCGCCGCCAACGCTTAAGTAATTTACCACCAATACCAGTATTAAAATTTAAGGATGTCTCCTTAAATCCCCAAGAATGTCGCGTGCTAGTTCGCGGTCAAGAAGTGAGTCTTTCTCCCAAAGAGTTTCGTTTGCTGGAACTGTTTATGAGTTACGCCCGCCGGGTATGGTCACGGGAACAATTGCTCGATCAGGTTTGGGGGCCGGATTTTGTTGGCGATAGTAAAACCGTAGATGTTCACATTCGGTGGTTGCGCGAAAAATTAGAGCAAGACCCCAGTCATCCCGAATATATTGTGACTGTAAGAGGTTTTGGCTATAGGTTTGGATAATTAGTTGGGATAGTTGTTAGTTTTTAGTAGTCACCAAAAAACTAACAACTCAAATGCTTTTATTGGGATTTTTTCTGGGTTTAGCGGTAGGCATTGGGTTTTGGATTTGGCAGCAGGTTCAACTTAACCGCTACCTGGGGCGCTTGCTTCGACCGTTAACCTTGCATTCTGACAAGATAGGACTGCTGCTGATTCCTGGGTTGCGGCAAGAAATAGCAATGGTGAAGCAGCAGCGACAAGATTTGCAGCAGTCGTTGCAAACTTACCAAGACCTGTTAGACTTTGCCCCAGTGGGATATTTGCAGGTGGATGAGGAAAATCAACTGCTGTGGTGTAATCGACAGGCGCAGGAAATTTTGTATCTGCAAAGGTGGCAACCAGACCAGGTGCGCTTGTTATTGGAGTTGGTCAGGTCTTATGAACTCGACCATTTAATTGAGCAAACTCGCGATTTGCAAAAACCACAGACAGCAGAATGGATATTTCATCCATCTTGTGATGATGCAGCAGAGATGGCAACAATCAAATCTCTAGCTTTGCGGGCTTCTAGCTTGCCTTTACCCAATGGACAAGTGGGAGTGTTTTTAGAAAATCGTCAACCCCTATTAGATATAAATCAAGTACGCGATCGCTCTTTTTCTGATCTAGCACACGAACTCAGAACGCCACTAACTTCGATTCGCTTGGTTGCGGAAACTTTACAAACCCGCTTGGAACCACCTTTAAATCGCTGGGTTAACCGCCTTATGCAAGAAGTTGATCGGCTGATTAACTTAGTGCAAAGCTGGTTAGAACTTACCCAAATGGAAGCAAACCCAAACGTGCAATTGCAAGCCAAAGCTGTAGAATTGCGATCACTAATTACATCTGTTTGGGAAACACTAGAACCCTTAGCACAGCGCCAACATCTGTCTTTTTCTTATTCTGGCCCCGAAAATCTGTGGATTAAGGCAGATAAAGCCCGGATTTACCAAGTTTTTCTCAACTTGCTAGACAACAGCATTAAATACAGTCCTGCTGGTACAAGTATTCATGTTGAAGCGAAAATCTTATCAACAAAAGATAATTATCCTGTTTCCTCAATCTTGGAAATAAATCTTATTGATTCTGGAGCCGGCTTTTCTGAGGCAGATTTACCCCACGTTTTTGAGCGATTTTATCGAGGAGATAAAGCGCGAACTCATTCCCCCCAAGATAGTAACTCCATAGGGGCAATCGTTGGCAATGGATTAGGTTTAGCGATCGTTGAGCAAATTTTAATTGCCCACGGTGGTTCAATCAAAGCGATGAACCATCCAGAAACTGGCGGTGCGTGGATGCAACTCCAATTTCCTGAAGTTATGACAAACTCCCTAAGCCAAGACTATAGTTAGTAATATCTTCACCTTTGAGACAACAAGTGTGAAAGCAGTCGATTATACTCCCAATCCGCAAAGACCACAACTCGCACGCGCCATTAGGCGCTTAGAACGGGATGTATTACGCATGGGTGCCTTGGTAGAACAATCATTTCGCCTCAGCCACCAAGCGTTATTTGCTCGTAACTTAACAGCAGCCGAGGAACTCCCCCGATTAGATAAAAAGATCGATCGCTTTTATCGTCAAATCGAATCAGACTGTACGGCGATTATGACGCTACAAGCGCCTACAGCTCCCGATTTGCGCTGCTTGAGTGCCTTTATGCAGCTGGTGCGAGATTTAGAGCGTATTGGCGATTATGCTGAGGATTTAGCTGAAATTGCGATTAAAATTTTTCCTTACGCGCCTCATACATCTTTGCCCGACATTGAAGCTATGTCCCTTCATGCGCAGTCGATGTTAGCAACTAGCTTAAAGGCCTTGGGAGATTTCGATGAAGCCAGTGGACGCCGTTTAAAACATCTGGATGATACTGTAGACGATGCCTACGATCGCGTTTATCAGACTTTAGCCCAACAACGAGATGTGCCTGGTGTAGTCGAGCCAATTATACTGCTGGCACTGGCAATTCGTTGTCTGGAACGTATGGCAGATCATGCTACAAATATCGGTCAAAGGGTAGCATATATTGTCACAGGTCAACGCTCCTAATTGATATGCTGCCCAGATCCCCGACTTCTACGCTCCAGGTATCTGCAAGAAGTCGGGGATCTAAATCCAGCGATTTAGTAAGCGCCATTCCATCCTAGTATTTTCATAATTATTTGCGCCTACATCTTTACTTAGTCTTCAAAAAATACTAAATACTTAAAAATAAGTTAACTAAATATTTTACTAAAAGCTTACCTATTCTTAAACTTACACAATTAAAGTAGCGGATAAACAACTAAAAATTTTGGCTCTATCTCACAGATAGATACCTTCAGTAAAAGTTGTTACCATCAGAAAATTTTGAGTTAGTCTCTAGCTCTGATTGAGAAGAATAGACTTTCCGATATATAGGTAAATTTTGATACAAATTATTAGAGTTTCTTAATCATTATAAATAGCGAGATTCCCTGATAATTATGTAATTACGGTTAATGATGTATTCCACAAGTGCCACTTTAAACTCTTCTGCTGCGTCAAATAGCTGTACTTTCAACAGACAATTACCCCAGCAGATATTTACCCGTCGGGAAGTAATTCCACCTCAAAATGACGTACTTTGGCGTATTGAATACGGTGCAGTTCGTACCTTAACATGGAGTGAAGATGGAACATTCATCACTCTCGGTTATTGGGGGCTAGGGGATTTGATCGGCTATCCTTTGTCTAAGGTGAAGCCCTACCAGATTGAATGTCTCACAGGCGTGGAAGTAAGCATTGTTCCACCTCATTTGTGGTATCAGGATATTAATGCTTTGTTGTCTCATATTCAACAAGCAGAGGATTTACTAAGCATTGTGCATCGAAAACCAATTTCGCTACGCTTATGGCAGTTTTTAGTATGGTTAAGTGAAAAATTTGGCCGTGACGTAGATAAGGGCAAGCTAATTGATTTAAATGTTACCCATCAAGATATTGCTGAAGTGTTAAATACTACGCGAGTAACAGTTACGCGACTCTTACAGCAGTTAGAGGAAGAAGGAACAGTTTTACGTCACAAACGCCGTATTATTTTGCGCCTACCAAATAAACTAATTAAAAACTATATATAGTTCAGCAGTATATTAACTGACTTGCTTGTAATAATCACAGAATTAATGTATAATAGTCGCTGTGATTGTGTGTGAAATCCACGAAAGAAAAGTGTTTAAAGCATTTTATCATGGCTGGATTGTTGTAGGTGTGAGTGAAAGTAAAAACATGACAAAACGATTCTGGAATCTTTTTAAAGTTAGTCCGGTTGTATTAGCTGCTACATTTTTCGTTGCTAATAGTGCCTTAGCTGCTGAAGTCAACGAACAGGTAACAAATGTTGGCGAGTTATCTGAAACTCAAGAGTCTAACGAAATGAGTCAGGTAACATCAGTTTCTCAGTTTTCGGATGTGCAGCCGACAGATTGGGCGTTCCAAGCTTTACAATCTTTAGTTGAGCGCTACGGCTGTATTGCAGGTTATCCTAACAGTACTTATCGTGGGAACCGTGCTTTAACCCGTTATGAATTTGCCGCAGGTTTAAATGCCTGTTTAGATCGGGTTAACGAACTGATTGCTACAGCTACTGCCGATTTGGTCAGCAAACAAGATTTAGCTACTTTACAGCGTTTACAAGAAGAATATTCTGCTGAACTAGCAACTCTGCGCGGTCGCGTTGATGGATTAGAAGCCCGCACTTCTGAGTTGGAAGCTAATCAGTTCTCCACTACCACCAAGTTGGTTGGAGAAGCAATTTTCGCCGTGTCTGATGTTTTTGGTGACACTAGAGCAGCCCGTGGTGGCGCTCCTACTCAAGACTTGGATTATAATACCACTTTTAGCGATCGCGTTCGTTTAAACTTGTTGAGCAGTTTCACTGGTACAGACCAGTTGCAAATTCGTTTGAATGCTGGAAATATCGTCTCCAATCGGGGTAATGATGCATTGGGTACTGGTACTGGTACCAACATGACCCGCTTGGGTTTTGATGGAGATAACAACAACGCTATTGTAATCGATAAAATCAACTATGCTTTCAACTTGACTGACGCAGTACGTGTCAAAATTGATGCTACTGGTGGTGAATTATACGAGAATGTTAATACTTTCAATCCAGACTTTGCAAGCTCTGCTAGAGGTGCGCTCTCACGGTATGGACGTTTCAGCCCCATATATCGCCAAGGTCAAGGTGGCGCTGGTGTAACTGTTACCTTCAATCCTAAAGGCGCCATCAGCTTCAGCGGTGCTTATCTAGCTAGGACTGCTAACGACCCTACCCTTAATAATGGGTTGTTTGATGGTGATAACGCTATCTTTGGTCAGTTATCTTTCCAACCCACCAAAGCGTTTAATATTGGTCTAAGTTACGCTCGCACTTATCAAACTGATGCTGCTGCCAATACCCTTTTCCAAGGTACGGGTAGTATTTTTGCCAACACTCCTTTTGGGGCTAACACTCGTACCGAAGCCAATAACTACGGTGTAGAAGCTACCTTCCAATTTAGTCCTCAGTTGGCTATTAGTGGTTGGGGAGGTTATACAACTGCTGATGCTAGGACTGGTGCTAATGCAGGTGCGGACGCAGATATTTGGTACTGGGCTGGAGCGCTTGCTTTGAAAGACTTTGGTGGCGAAGGCAACGTTTTAGGTGTGATCTTTGGTCAACCACCCAAAGTTACTGGTGGTAGTATCAAAAATGTCGCTGGCAATACTACCTTCGACGACAGTACTTCTTATCACTTAGAGGGTCTTTACAAGTACAAGATTTCCGATAATATTCAGGTAACACCTGGTTTGTTGGTAATCTTCAATCCAGAGCACAACGACGCTAACGACACTGAATACGTAGGTACTTTACGTACTACCTTCACCTTCTAAAATTGGTGATGAAATATAAAACTGAGAATTAGATAAACAAAACCCCACTTTTCGGTGGGGTTTTGTTTAGAAAGAAAATTAGCTATGTAGGATTGTAATCTGGCTGATCGGATATATCTTTTGGGAGGCGATCGCTACTCCAAGCCCACCACACAGAATTACAGTGACAGTAATAAAACTCTTGCCATTTGCGACGACGGTCTTCCATAAGAACAGGCGATCGCCGATTTAGCCAAACTTTTTCAGCTTCTAGGCTACTTGAGTGGCAGTTAGGACAGCAAAAATCATAAGCGTGTATTGCCTTATTCGTCCATTCAGGTGGGAGGGGAGCAAAAGCGTCCATGTAGTTACAAATATAGTCTTAATGGCAAGCCAAAATTTTGAGGTTTGGAATTTGGCGGCAAACGAATACTATAGAATCCCACCATACTATACAAACTGCTTAATCAATATTTTTATGACTCGATCTGAATCTATTCAAGACTGCGAGAGCATCTCATCAATCAAAGATTAACATGAAAACTTTATTTTTTACACATCTAGTTACTATGCACATTATGGCTAATAATTAAATTTATGGAGCCAAATGTTGAAATTCGCCGTTTGTTAGATGTGATGCCTGCTTCTGGTCGGATGACGACAAAAATCGTCAGTAAGCCAGAGCAAGCAAAAGTAATTGACGCTTCCTTTCCCCAACCCTGGAACCAAGCGCGACCGATATATATTAATTTTGATTTGTGGCGTCGCCTGACAAAGCCGCAACGAGACTTGCTGCTGTTGCAGATGGTTAGCTGGTTAACGGGGGTAAAGTGGTTTAAACCCGACATCTATCAAGGTGTGGTGTTGGCTGGGCTGTTTGGCGGATTCTTGGAAGCAGCACAGTCAGATGTAGTGGGCGTTGCTGTAGCTGGAGGATTAAGTGCGATCGCTGCTTTTCGGATTTGGCGCACTAATAAATCTCAAGAGTCAGAGTTAAATGCCGATGCAGCCGCAATTAAAATAGCGCAGCGGCGTGGTTATTCAGAAGTTGAAGCAGCCCAGCATCTGTTATCAGCAATTGAAGCCGTAGCCAAAATTGAAGGGCGTTCCAGTTTCAATTTTACTGAGTTGATTCGTTGCCAAAACTTACGAGCGATCGCAGGTTTATCACAGTGGGTATACCAGAAAGTTATAAGTAAAAATGAGTAATAATTCATAAGTCAGAATCCATCTGTCTGAATAGTTAAAGAATCAGAATATTATCTGAAGATAATCGCATTTATAGCAATCTTGATGATCCAAACAACTTGGATTCTGAACTAACAATGTTAAACAATAAAATTAGCAAATATACTTCAAAATTACCTTTGAATTCTCCTTGGTTTATTATTATTCTTTTTTCTTTTATTGGTTTAATAGGTATTCTTAACCATTCAATGTGGCGAGATGAACTAAATCCCTGGCTGATTGTCAGAGATAGTGGCTCATTGGGGGATTTAATTGCAAATATTCGTTATGAAGGTCATCCTGTTCTATGGTATTTTTCTCTGGCAATTCTGAGAAAAATAGTCGATGATCCTATTATCATGCAAATTTTCCATTTGGCAATTACTGTTGTTTCAGTTTCACTTTTTTGCCTATATAGCCCTTTTAACTATCAACAAAAACTTCTATTTTCCTTTGGCTTCTTTCCTTTTTACGAATATCTTTTAATTTCTCGAAACTATGCCTTTAGTATGTTATTTGTTTTTGCATTCTGTACAGTTTTTGCATCTAGAAAAATAACTTATACTTATTTGGCAATTCTATTGGGTTTACTAGCAAATAGTAGTGCTTATGGTTTACTAGTATCATTTTCTTTATTATTGACTCTGCTGGTTGAATTTTGTTTTGATAGTGAACATCGGCAGCAGTATTTTAGTCAAACCAAAAAGTATGACTTATTTTTAAGTATTTTAATTATCACATTATGTTTTATTTTATCCATTTATATTATTACTCCTCCGACAGATAGTTATCTTCACGGTGGATTAAATAATGGTTGGCTAATAGAATTAGATATCCGTCATTTGTTGAGAAGCGTCGGCAGAGTATTTGGTAGTTATTTATTAATTATTCCTACACATAAAAGATGGTTAGATTTAATTGTTTGTGCGACAATTGCTTTATTTATTGTAATTTTAACTTTAATAAAATTATCTGAAAAGCCAGTTATTTTCTTTTTCTACATGATAGGCAATTGTATATTATTTGCCTTTACATACTTGAGATTTATAGGTATGCCACGGCATTTTGGACATTTTTATTTAGTTCTGATAGCAGCTTTATGGCTGGGAAGTTATTATCAAAAATCTATAGTTTTACTCAATAAAATTTCTATTCTTCCACGTTCAATTACATTTATTTATAAATGGCATTATATCGTTTTGATGCTCATTTTTTATGTCCAGTTTGGGGGAGGAATTTATAGTTTTTCAAGAGATTTAGTTATACCATTTTCTGCTAGTCGCGAAACAGCCCAATATATTCAAAAATCTGGATTAGATAATGAGTTTATTGTTGCCAGTCGAGATGCGAATATGGCTCCTTTATCGGGTTATCTCAATCGAAAGTTTTACTATCCAGAGATTGAAAAAATGGGAAGCTTTACTTTATTTAAAAAAGGTCGTCAAGAAGTGGAACTAACTGAGATATTAAGTCAAATTAATTCTCTACTTGAAAATCAAAATGGGCCAACGAAAGTTTTGCTGATTTTAAATAAAAAACTGAATGTCAACCGCAATGATTTGAAAATTGTTCCGATCAAAGATTTTCAGAGAGGCTGGGTGGATAATGAAAGATATTATCTTTATTGGGTAGATGAAGTATAAGAATAATGCGCCATAGAACTTTGTAGTTTAATATAGTATAGACTTTTTTGTACTAGAGGATCAGGAAATACATTTAAATGTGTCGCCAAAACACGTCAAAAATAACGCTTTTGCATCATTTGACTAGCTTACCACCGCTGATAACTAGCTGGGATGCGTGAGGCTAATCTACACTGGAATAAGAGAATGTGTGTTTAACTGACTTAGATATCAAAACTGAGGAGTTTTGTCATACCTTCTCGGTGTTGCTCATGAGGTGATTACCTCGTGTGGTAAAACTTAACTTAAATTCTGTCAGTTACTAACGGAGTTGATGGGAATGAGTACCTTAATTTTTATTGGCTTGATAGGAGTTTACGGAGGCGGCGTTTGGAAGTTTTGGAAGGGGTTTGAACGGACTAATTTTAATCCAAATTTGACCAATCGCATTGGTTTATCTTTGCTATGGCCAGCTTTGTTTATTACAAATCAGTCTTATCGTCGAAACTTTAGAAAGGCGTTGAAGGGCTAGGGATTACTATTAAACCTAACGTCATTTAATCCTGACGGTGGTATATATCTCAAATAAATTTAACCTAACCTCGCTTCCCTGGTAGGGAAGCGAGGTTAGGTTTGCTCTTTTTACGAAGCAGAGGAATTAGGGGAGATAAGTTCGTAAATCGTTAGCAAATATTTCAACTGATGAATTTACGAATTATTTACCATTGGTTAATAGATGAATTGCTGCACCTACAGCGGCACCATCAACAGCATTGCCAAGAGTATCTCTTTTATCGCCAGTAACTACGCCTGTTACTGCGCTAGCTCCTGCACCAACTCCGACATCTTGAGCAGCGTTCCGGTGACGGCGATTGCGAGTATTTCTCAAACCATTTGCACCATTGACGGCTGCACCAGTGACACCACCCTTAACAGCATTCCCTAATACACTGCCATTTCCCCTAACAGCTCCGGTTACAACGTTGGTAACAGCCCCAATACCTGCATCTCTTAGTACTTGATCATCAGCAGCAGCGGGTTTGGCGGGAACTAAGGTTACACCAGCTAAACTTGCAGCCATGAGGCTGGGTAAAAGTGCGCGTTTTAGGATTTTATTCATTGTGTTACCTTCTCAAAACATCAAACAATTTTCTAAAAATTTAAGTTACTAGAGTCTGATAAAATCTGAGTTTTTTATCTGAACCACAGCAACTATTTATTGTTTGAGAACATATATATCATTGCATTTGCAAAGTCATAACTACATCTACTGAAAGCATGAATATAAATTCAGTCCAAAGAAGGCCTTGCTGATTTTTTAAATCATACAAGGGATTACATCTTGACAAAATAAATTAAATATGAAATGTAGATTTTTCGCAATTAGCAAGAGATTTGTAATGAGGAATAATGTAGTGTTTACCTTATCTATCTAAAGATAGTTGTTAAAATAATTAAACTAATATCAATTCAATTAATGATTGCAATACATTCTTGGGTAAAGACGCGATCAATCGCGTCTCTACAAGATGGTCTATTTGTCGAACTTGCCACAAAAATTGTCAAGCAAAAGTAGAAAAACCGAGATTGGGTGGAATATCCTGAATTCGCCCAGGCCCGATCGCTCGTAATGCTTCTTTGAGTAAAATATCCCCAGTATATAAGGCACGTCCGACAATTACGCCAGTCACGCCTTGAGGTTCTAACGCCAACAAACTCAACAAGTCGGTGACAGAACTTACCCCGCCAGAAGCAATTATTGGGATGGAAATTGCTGCTACAAGTTCTCGCAAAGCTTCTAAATTTGGGCCTGTAAGTGTACCATCCCGGTGGATATCTGTGTAAATTATGGCGGCTGCGCCCAATTCTTGCATTTGTACAGCTAGTTGAGTTGCTAAAACTTCCGAGGTTTCTAACCAGCCGCGAGTTGCTACTTTGCCGTTACGGGCATCAATACCGATAATAATCTGTTCAGGAAATTCTTGGCAGAGTTCTTGCACTAACTGGGGTTGTTCTACGGCAATGGTTCCGAGAATTGCCCACTGTATGCCTAGATTAAATACTTGTTGTACACTGGTGCGATCGCGCAATCCTCCACCAATTTCAATGGGTACTGACACTGCTTGAGCGATCGCTTCAATTGCCCCCAAATTTACTACTTTACCTGCTTTAGCACCATCTAAATCAACTATATGCAATCTGGTAGCACCTTGATCTACCCACTGTTTGGCAACATCACCAGGATTTTCGCTAAAAACTTGGGAGCGATCGTAGTCTCCCTGATACAGCCGCACACAGTGGCCTTCTAGTAAATCAATCGCTGGAATTACGTCCATTTAACTCTTCCTCATTGCAATCAAAACGCTATCTATCGCTGAATTTACTATTTTTCATTTTTCATTTGTAATTGCCTTACAGCTTGCCCAAAACCTAGCACAAGCAAGATGTTAGAAAGCGTTAAAAATAGTTCTGCACTACCGTGCAACCAATCCACATTGGCTAAAGACTCGCCATAATGCAATACAGCATAAATTCCTGCCGGGATGGTAATGGCAACAAAGACGAGAGTGCCGTAAAATCCATACAACGCTAAACGCGGCATTTGCGGACTGCGGCTGATAAACCACAAGAAACCCAAATAGGGAAACAGTGAAAGTGCAAATAGGGTTTCTTTAGAAATCATTGCTCTGATTTGATAGGTTTTGGTTCAACAGTGTTAACAGATTTGGTAGAACGCCAAATCAAAAACGCCGCCGCCCAAAGCGTAAAATTACCAACTAAAGTCATAGTAGCTTGAAGCGTTACCAGCCATTCCAAAGATTCGGCGTTGTCGAAATAATGCCAGGTACAGGCACACATAGCGCTGACTAAAGCTGGTAACATCGCCAGGGATAATCCCCACCAGCTGCGGTTATTAGTCAGTTCGCCGTAAGTCCAGATTAACCAAATGGCGACAATCCACTCTATAACGCTAGAAACATGAATAATCCAGGTGGGAATCGAAAGGGTGTGCATAAGAAAGTTAGGAGTTCGGAGTTAGGGATTTGGAGTGGACAGTAGCACTGTCAAGGTGATATGTAGCTTGAATTTTATATTTGTTTAAACAAACCTTTATTATGCAACGCCAAATAAAGATTTTTATTTGTAAGCGTCTTCTAAATTATCTAGTTTGTCAGAATTGCTCGTTGAGTTGGAGGTTTTGCGCGCAAAACCACCTACTTCTGCCAAAGTATAGAGGGGTCTGGCTTTAACTTCTTCGTAGATCCGCCCTATATATTCGCCTAAGATGCCAACACTGACTAACTGCACAGATCCGAGAAAGAAAATTGCCATCAAAATAATCGTAAACCCAGTTAAAGGGGAATGGGGGACAAAAAGACGCCAATATAAGACTAATAAAGCCATGAAGATGGCGGCCGCTGCTGCTATTAAGCCTAAGTAGGTTGATAACCGCAGTGGCACTATTGAAAAAGACACTAAACCATTGATAGCAAGGGCTAAGGATTTGCTAAAAGTGTATTTAACTTCCCCAGCAAAGCGGGGGTTGCGCTCGAACCGAATTGCTGTTTGCTGAAAGCCAACCCAAGAACGCAAACCACGAATATAACGGTTACGTTCTGGCATAGAATTGAGAATATCTACAATCTGCCGATCCATTAGACAAAAATCACCAGTATCAGTAGGAATCTCTACATCTGCAAGCTTCTTAAGGATGCGATAAAAGAAATAGGCAGTAAAACGCTTAAACCATCCTTCTTTTTGGCGTTGAGTGCGTTGAGCGTAGACGACTTGATAGCCCTGTCGCCATTTTTCAACCATGTCGGGGATTAGTTCTGGTGGGTCTTGTAAGTCAGCATCAAGGATGACAATAACTTGACCCCGGACAAAATTAAGACCAGCAGTTACAGCAATTTGATGACCAAAGTTACGAGCAAAGCTCAGATAGCAAATGCGCGGGTCTTTTTGATGAAGTTCTCGTAGTAATTGTAGGGAGCGATCGCGGCTACCATCATTGATTAAAATTAATTCGACAAGCCCATCCATCCGATTCATGACTGCACTCAGTCTGCGGTACAGTTCTGGAATAATTTCTTCTTCGTTATAGATTGGAACAATGAATGAATACTTTGGTAACATCTAAAAATATTGTTTAATTTTTTAACAGCTGATAGACTGCTTGTAATTATAAAGATTTGCTTCTCACCATACCTAATAAGACTTAAGTCAGATTGTTATAGTTTATTTATTCTTTAGGTTGAGTCATCTGAAGAGTCTGATTTTTTCAGCCTTTCTACAGCTTTTTTGGGAAAAGTTTGACGATGGCGATACCAAGTAGACCCGGCTACGAGCGTTCCAGTTAAGCCTAATGCAAGTATTAGCGGCAAAAAATCGCCTGTATTCACTGCCTTCAGACCAGAACTACCTAGTAGTACAAAAGGTAAGACACTAGGAACAGTACCAAGTGTTGTACCGAGAACATAATCTTTAAAACTGATTGAAGTCAGTCCCGCGACAAAGTTGACCAAGCCATAAGGCATGATTGGTACTAATCGGATGGCAAACATATAAAAAAGCCCTCCACGACGCACCTCAGCATCCATAGCTTGCCAGCGTCCTGCTAGTCGTTTTGCAACTGCTTTGCGTCCAATAGTTCGAGTAAAAACAAAGGCAATTATTGCCGCAATGACTGCTCCAACACTAGTCCAGACAGTACCCAGCCAAGGGCCAAAAATAGCACCTCCAGTCAAATTTAGTACCGTTGAGGGCAAAACTAACATGGTTGCCACAACGTACAAAGCAATATAAATAATAGGTGCCCAGATACCAGAAGATTTCAGCAAAGCTTGAATTTGTACTGGTTCAATGCCGCCAAGAAGATATATGGTTATACCAGTTGCAATTATGCAACTCAACGTGAGTAGCATAATACCAGTTTTCAAGTTCCACATTAGAACTCTACTCCTACTTTTTGTGTAACAAAACCCATCTTTTGAAAATTTAAATCCTTGTAGAGACGCGAAATTTCGAGTTTCTACAAGGATTTTTCACTAAATGTCTATTGTATTAGCTAGTTTTAAACAGAAGCGATCGCAACCTTTATCCAAGTATCGAAGTATCCAAGCACAGACCAAGAAACCGCAGAGTAGCAAGATTTGTGTCAATGAAACCGGAAGTGAACATTTCGGAGTCGAAAAAATGTAAGTAACTATAGCGCCTGCTATCCTGGTTAGAACAAGTCTGCTATGGATAACTGTGACAGTAGCTCTCTGACGATTTGGCAATAATAAATTGTCCTAAGTTGTTTGACCATTGCTATAGAACTTGGGAATGAGTTTACCATCTATATGGGAGACAGAGATTCATTTAACAATAGCTATTAATCCAAAATCTAAAATCCAAAATGGTCAACATACGGGCATTATTGTCTGGGTATTATGGTAAAGGTAATGGTGGTGACGAAGCTTTATTGGCAACGCTTTTGCAAATGTTACCATCTCACGTAACGCCTGTGGTGCTTTCTGGTAATCCAGAAGAAACCCGCGATCGCTACAATGTAGAAACCTACGATCGCATGGCTCCCTTAGCTGTACTACAAGCTTTACGTTCTTGTGATGCCTTGATTTGGGGTGGCGGGAGTCTCATTCAAGATGTTACCAGTACCATCAGCCCATTTTATTATGGGGGACTGATGGCATTGGCGCAGAAAATGGGTTTGAAAACTGTTGCTTGGGCGCAGGGTATTGGCCCTTTAGTGCGTCCACAAACTCGTTGGTTGGCACGGCAAACCTTTGGTAATTGTACCAAAATCAGTGTCCGCGATCGCGCCAGTGCGGCTTTATTATCTGATTGGCAAATTCCTTGTATTATAGCTCCTGACCCGGTTTGGGCGTTGGAATCTCAACCAGTACCAGGACTTTGGGATTTACCTGCGCCAAGGGTTGCGGTAACGTTGCGATCGCATCCCCAACTTACGGAAATACGTTTAGCAAACTTAACTCGTGCTTTGGTTGACTTTCAAAAAGCTACACAGGCTTTTATTTTATTACTGCCGTTTCAAAAAAGTGAAGATTTAAGTATTGCCGAAGCTATTCAACCACATCTTAAAGATGTTAGCAAGATTGTGTGTCTGGAAGATCCGCAACTTTTAAAAGGTGTGTTTCGCGGCGTTGAAATGGCAATTGGGATGCGTTTGCACAGTTTAATTATGGCTGCGGCTGTTGGTTGTCGTTGCTTTGCTCTCAGTTATGACCCCAAAGTAAATCGTCTCATGGAAGACTTAGAAATGCCTGGGTGGGATTTAGCAAGTTTACCCGATGACCCCAATTTGATTGGTCTGACTTGGATAGAGCATTATGCCAATGGCGATCCTTTATCATCAGAGAAAATCCAATCTTTGGTGGATGGTGCTTTACTGCACTGCGAGTTGTTGAGTGAAGCCTTAAGTTAAGTTTTTGTCTCGATATGAATAGGGAATGATATGACACAGATATCCCAGCCAAGACGCACCCGCATTTTACCAGCATCAACCTTACTCTCTGAAGAAGTACACCAGCGTCAGGAACAACGTGATGCTCTTGCTATGCGGTGTCGTGCTGTTTTCGAGCGTTTACGTCCAACTTTGATCGAAACGTATTATAACTGGCATATTGCTATCGACCCTGAAACAGAACAGTATCTCATCGATCCAACACTCTTGGGGATAATGCAAAAAATTCATGATGCTTATGGCAATACTAACGAAGTAAAACTTACTATATTCCGACTCAACGATACAGGAACCTGCGGCAGGTTATGATTTCAGGTTCGTTTGGCGATAATGGCGAACTATTATTTGAAATTCAGCTTGTTGCTGCTAATAATGACAAATTTTCTGTTGAAGCTTTACTAGATACTGGGTTTACAGATGGTTGGTTAGCTATCAATACTCAAGACTTGGAAGTATTGGAGTGGTCATTGATGACCGCACAAATTGAAATGCGGACAGCACGAGGGGAAGCACGATTCGATATCTATGAAGGCAAACTTATTATTGATGGAACTGAAGTTATAATTCCCGTCCATGTCGGAGATGACATTCCTGATACCATAATAGGTTCGTTGTGGCTGGACATTATGCAGTTGGTCGTTAATAAACCAAAAGGAATATTAACCCTTGAAATGGTAGATAGGAATTAATCTACTTACAAAATTCAGTCAAAACTTAGGAAAAGCAAATATACCAGGCGATTAGAAATCGCAGCTACACAAACGAACGCAAGTGCGTCTCGCAGAGAAGTCCGCATACGCAAACTTAAAGAATTTGAAACCCAGGATCGGTAGCTTTTGTCTGTATAGCCGCATTCGCGTCAGCGTGCCGGAGGCTCTATTCAATTCGCCAGGGCAGGTGTTTTTACACTCATTGAGATGCTCCCATCTAAAACATCCTAACTATCCTGTAATGAGAATATAGGCTAGTAACTCGTTTTCTTGCTGACAATCCCTGACCACTGTACTTTTTTCTCTTTTTCGCGACGATAAGAAAAGAAATGCTCTGGAGTTTGGAAAGTACAATAAGGTGCGATCGCAATTTGTTCTGCACTAATCCCCATGTTTTCCAGTTGTAAGGTATTCACTCGCCGCACATCCAACCTTACTTTTCCTGGATCTGGATCTTCTCGCAAAGGTGAATTTGGTAGTTCACGTAGTGCAGTGACAATTTTTTCTTCATCATTATGTGATATAATACTAGCCCCAATTTCGGCAGCCACTTCGGTTGAGACTTGGTAAACCTCACCAGCGATCGCTGGGCCCATCGCAATGCGTAAATCATCGAGTTTACTGCCTTGAGATTGTAATCGAGCGATCGCCAAGGGAACAATCTTTTTAGCAGTCCCCCGCCAACCCGCGTGTAATGCCGCCACCCGTCCAGTTCGTACATCCCCAATCAACACGGGTGTACAATCTGCACTAGCTACCCAAACGGCTTGTAGAGGCTGCTCGCTCATTAAACCATCCGCTGACGCTAAATCCTCCTCAGCAGAGCTTAAGAAACTTTCAACTTCTTGGGGGGTGAGAACAGTATTGCCATGAACCTGCTTTAAGCGATAGACTGATGCCTCTGGTTGCAATACTTCTGTGATAACTTGTGGCGATCGCGGCCAAAACTGCTGGGTAAAGAAGCCGTGATGCCAACGTTCCAGAATACTACAAGTTAGATAGGGCAGTCCTTCCCAATTGCGCCAGTGCCAAGTGTGCATCTTCAACCAAACCTAAACAGAAATCACTCATCAGCCAATCAATGCTAACTTGAACAACGGAATTTGGGTTAACTGCTGTGGAATTTAATCTGCAAAACTTGGAAGCAGCCTTGCAAGCAGGGCGTAAGCATACATATTTACCATTTTCTCTTCATTTTTTTGAAAACGTCTCCTCAACCAACCAAACTCTTTGGAACTTACTCAACCAAGGGGCTATTTCAGGAACAGTAGTAATCGCAACTGTGCAATCTGCTGGGCGGGGACAATGGGGCCGCCAGTGGATTTCTCCGGTTGGCGGATTATATGTTTCCGTGGCGATTTCTTTCGACCACAAAATAGAAGCTACTGACAGCTATCAGCTAACTTTCGCTACTGCTTGGGGAATTGCGTCGCAATTGCGCCAATGCGGTATAGATGTTGGGATAAAATGGCCCAATGATTTAGTTTTAAATGGTCGCAAACTAGGCGGCATTTTGACAGAAACCAAAGTAAACAAAGGACAAATTACCCAAGCAGTAATCGGTGTTGGTATTAACTGGACGAACCCAGTCCCAGAAACTGGAATCAATCTGGAATCGTGGCAAGCTTCCCAAGATATTAGACCAATTTCTTGTCTGGAAATGCTCACCTCTAGAGTCTTGCTGGGAATAGAATCCGGTATAGAGTGCCTTTTTCAAGAAGGAGTAAGCATACTCTTGTCTCGCTATTTAGATTTGCTTACAAACATGGGCGATCGCGTGTATGTTAATAATCTTTCAGGTACAGTAGTTGGGGTAACTCCTCAAGGAAATTTACGAGTTTATTTAGAAACACATCATCCAAAGGGACTAATTACACCGGAAATTTATATTCAACCCGGTACAATCAGTTTGGGGTACCATAAATCTTCCGTTTCAATTTGAGGTTTGTTCAAAATTCCGCTCTTTGGGCAAGACAAACCACTAGCATCATCTCTTTAGGCTAATTACACACAACTGAGAGAACAAATGACGCAGCGCAATAATTCTGCCCATCATCGTTTGCATTACTTATGGCAGCAAGGTCTAACAAAAAAACGTTTTGCTTCAACATTACCAGCTCAAAGCCTCTGTTGGCTGAGTAGCGTTAGCCTCCTTAGCGGCGGCTTTGTGTTTGCCCAAACGGAAACACAAATAGACAACATCGTTCCCACTGTTGAAAGTTCTCAACCAACAGCAGTTACAAATCCAGTTAACACTGAGCGTTCGCGCAGCGTCTCGCAGAGAAGCCGAAGTGTTAAAAAACAGGCTGTTGCACTGGAAACGCCTCAAGCGCAACCGGAATTTTCCCAACGACGAGCCAGACTCAGACAGAGACTAGGCAAGCCGGAGGTTGCTCAATCAAAAGAGCCAGTTAGGCAGTCTACACCCAAAATCGAAGCTGCTGAACCTGTGGTGATTATCAGACAGTCAAAGCCCAAAGTAGAAGCCTCCCAGGTTACTCCTGTAAGGGTGAGACAGGAAAAACCCAATACCCCTGCCCGCTATGCACCTGAAAAACTTCCAGTAGTTGCTCAACCATCAAATAACTCTAACAACCCTGTCAGTGCAACGGCGGAAAAAACCAAGGATTATAATAACGCTTATATCGATCCTAATAGTTATGACAGTGGTGCAACAGGTACTTATCAAGCACCAAACTCTGTAATTGTTACAGAACGCTCCAGTGGTTGTCGAGCCATTTTGCCGTCAGGGCAAAGCGTATTAGGCGGCGTTTGCGCCAAAGTACCGCAGAGGAGTGTAGCTGATTCTAATGGTAAACCAGCACCTAATTGGCTCAGAAGAAGTCAAAACGCCCAATTAGCAGTAGTTTCACCAGCGCGGAAAATTGCAACTACTGGCAACACCAGTAAATGGGGTGCTGCTCAAAGTGGTTCTAGCAGTGTCACCAAGAGCGCATTTCGCTCGAATCGGTTTATCCCGACTCCCAGCGAGTTTAGCCCTACAAGAGTGAGTGCAACTCCCATTGCACCAAGTGGTGGGACTTTACCGCCACCAATGGCAGATGGTAACATTGCACCCCGCCCCAGCAACGTAACTTACGACTTCTCGCTGGCATCAGTATTGCCGCAAATCCCCTACATGGGGAGAGTTGCATATAGTGGTACGGGAATGATGTATCCTCTGTCTATTCCCGCTTCCATCACTTCTGTATTTGGTTGGCGAGTTCATCCAATCACAGGTAATCAACGCTTCCATGCTGGTACAGACATAGGTGCGCCTACGGGTACGCCAGTTTTGGCAGTTGCTGCTGGTCAAGTAGAAACTGCTAGCTGGTTGGGCGGTTATGGTTTAACCGTTACCCTGAATCACAAATCGGCTCAACAAACCCTCTACGGTCACATGTCAGAAATCTTTGTTAAACCCGGTCAGTGGGTAGAACCTGGAACTGTCATCGGTCAAGTTGGCAGTACTGGTAACTCCACAGGCCCTCACCTGCACTTTGAAGTCCGTCACCTGTCACCAAACGGGTGGGTTGCTACTGACCCAGGTGTGCATTTACAAAGTGCCCTCAGTCAGTTAGTGCGAGGTTTGCAAACCGCTCAGGTAAGCCAAGAACCAGGCAGTTAGAAGAAAGTTAGGAATGAGGAGTGAAGAGTGAAGAGTTATGAATTTAAAACTCCTAACTCCTAACTCTTAACTCCTAACTTCTTGAGTTACAAATACCCGTGTTCTGCTAAGAATGCGGGTGTAATGCCATCTATACTATTGTCATCAGTGGCTCTAGTGTGGGGATTGCCAGAATAAAGGAATTTTTCCACGTATTTGCCGAGAATATCCCCTTCTAGATTCACCAAACTCCCAGCAACCAAATAGCGAAGATTTGTCTCGCTATATGTCAGGGGAATTACCGCTACTTTGAATTGGGAAAGTTCTGGTTCATAATCGGCGACTGTGAGACTGATGCCATTGACGGCAATGCTACCTTTGGGGACAATGTAGC
The DNA here is from genome assembly GCF_034530835.1 of Nostoc sp. DedQUE12b. Classification (NCBI taxonomy): domain Bacteria; kingdom Bacillati; phylum Cyanobacteriota; class Cyanophyceae; order Nostocales; family Nostocaceae; genus Nostoc; species Nostoc sp. DedQUE12b. Next base: position 144,985 of record NZ_JAVRCI010000009.1, read on the forward strand.
GTGCGATCGCAACGGAAGCAATAAAGGTCATTTCCCAAGAACTAGCCGTTTGTTGTGCCACTAGCAATCGACCGATGCCATCTACATGACCCATCACAAAATGACCGCCAACTTTGCTGCCTACCTTGAGCGACGCTTCTAAATTGACATATCTCCTTTGGGTTTGCTCACCTCCCAAGGTTGTCCGGCGTAGAGTTTCCGGTGAAGCCGTGGCAATAAACCCGTCTTTTAAAACTTGTTCTACTGTCAGGCAAACACCATCTACAGCAACACTGTCACCATAAGCCAAATCTTGCATAATTACTTCACCCGACTGGCTTACACAAGTAATTTGCCAAGAATCACCCCCCAAGGGTTCCATCGTTCCTAATGCCTGGATTAATCCTGTAAACACGGCTTTTTTGTCAAACTAACTCTATTTATTGCCTAATTTTGCCTGAAATCAATTGGTAATTGTCACAGAAATCTCGAATATCCAAGTATATTTTCTGACTTTTTTTCGCATAGGAATATTAACACATTAGCATCCTTCACAGGGCATACTTGGGTAAGAAGGTTATTGTCTAAGAAGACCAATTTGACTTACTCTGGTTTTCACCACAAGTTCGGAGTTTAATAGAAGCAATTATAGAGAACGAATGCTTATGTTTATTACTGTCACCAAACCGCCTAAAAATGGGTGCTATTTATTACACGGCATCCAAGACTCTCGAAGCATTGTAGAGGCTTAGGCAATGATTGAAATGAAAGTCGCTGGCATAGCATTAGATGCCATAACCCGTAGCCCGATTGTCCTTTTGAAAGATTCTTCAGATCGGCGGGCTTTGCCAATTTACATTGGTCAGGAACAGGCTAGGGCAATTATGGGTGCGCTGGAGAATCAAAAGCCTCCCAGACCCTTAACCCACGACCTGATTGTGAATCTTCTAGAGACTTGGAATATGACTCTAGAAAAGGTGATCATTCATTCCCTGCAAAAGGATACATTTTATGCAGCTTTAATTGTCCAGCAAGGCGAGGTCAAAAAAGAAATTGATGCGCGTCCTAGCGATGCGATCGCTATTGCCCTCCGTACAAATACTCCCATTTGGGTAATGGAAGAAGTTATTGCCGATGCTTCTATCCCTGTAGATCGCGATGCAGATGAAGCCGAACAGCAAGCCTTCCGTGAATTTATTTCTAATCTCCGTCCTGAAGATTTGATCAAGCGGTTTGGTAATGACGACAGCTAGGAGAGTTCTGAGTGCTGAGTGGGGAGTGCTGAGAAAGAATAGAGAATCTAGAGAATAAAATAAATTTCTTTATTCTTTCTTTTTCACTCTTGTACAGACAATATTAATCGTATTTATACTCAGCACTCAGCACTCACTACTCAGAACTGAATTTATGCAATATCGACGCTTTGGAAAAACGAATCTGCGCCTCTCAGTTTTTTCCTTGGGAACAATGCGCTACCTGGCTGATTTTGAAAATGCTCACCAGACCATAGAACAAGCTTTAGCGCTAGGAATTAATCATCTAGAAACCGCCAGAGGTTACGGCAAAAGCGAGGAGTATCTTGGTAGAGCGCTAAAAGCTGGGTTGTCAGTACCCCGAACGAAGCTTTATGTCACTACCAAAATCTCAGCCACAGCAGATGCTGACACCATGCGTCGGTGCATCGACGAATCCCTAGAACGATTACAGCTTGATTATTTAGATTGCTTGGGTGTTCATGGTTTGAACACTTGGCAACATTTAGAGTGGGTGCAAGCCAAAAATGGCTGTATGCAAGCAGTAGAGGAAGCTGTTGCTGATGGCCGAGTACGACACGTTGGTTTTTCCACCCACGGACCATTAGAGGTAATTCAGGCAGCAATCAACACAGATTTATTTGAATTTGTCAATCTGCATTATTACTATTTCTTCCAACGGCACGCACCAGCAATTCAACTAGCTGCCGAAAAGGATATGGGCATTTTCATTATTTCCCCTGCTGATAAAGGAGGACGCCTCTACACACCACCACAAACTCTAAAAGACCTGTGTTCTCCGTATTTACCCTTAGAATTGAGTTATCGATTTTTACTTTCCCATCACCGTATTACTACTTTGAGTATAGGACCAGCTAACCCAGGTGAATTAAGAGAACCTTTGCAAGTTGCTGACCATGATAGAGAGTTAACATCAGCAGAAATTTCCGCTTTCCAACGGTTAGAAAATCACCAAAAACTTGCTTTGGAAACTGATAATTGTAGCCAGTGTTATGCTTGTTTGCCTTGTCCAGAAAATATCAATATTCCAGAGGTATTGCGGTTACGTAATCTTGCCGTGGCATACGAGATGAAAGACTATGGCCAATATCGTTACGGAATGTTTGAAAATGCAGGCCATTGGTTCCCTGGAATGAAAGGCAACCGTTGTACAGAATGCGGTGATTGCTTGCCTCGCTGTCCAGAAAAGTTAGATATTCCAGCTTTGTTAAAAGATACTCACCAAAAATTAAATGGGAAAGCAGGTAGGAGATTGTGGGGATAAAAATGTAAACAGGAGTCAGAATTCAGAATTCTGAATATCGGTTAACTTAAGTATGGAAGTAACCACTCAGTCGCACACCGTCATTTTAGCTCCTGAATTCTGAGTTCTTTTTTGGTAAAATTTATAAAGATTAAATAAAGTCAGGAAGATCCGCTGCACCTGGGGTATCTCGCGGAAAAAAAGATGAAAATTAAAAAAAAAGAAATATTCTACGCCAATCACTAACGGTTTTCCGCTACAGTGGACGGGCTGTAAGCTTGATATGGACTACTAGCCGATCGCTTACTATTTTTCTGGCTAGTTTAACTTTAATGGCTGGTCTTTTACCGGCGGCAATATCCTACATTAGTAAGTTAATTGTTGATGCAGTGGTATTTGCATCTCAACCTAATCTACAAAGCGATGGTTTTGTCAATATTTATCCCTCGTTGTTTTATGTAGGATTAGAAGCGATCGCTGTAATTTTACTAGCAGGCAGTCAGCGAGGAATCATCATTTGTCAGTCGTTATTGCGGGCGCTAATGGGTCAGCGAGTAAATGTACTCATTTTAGAAAAGGCGCTGACACTGGATCTTAGGCAGTTTGAAGACTCAGAATTTTATGACAAATTGACCAATGCCCGACGAGAAGCATCGGTTCGTCCCCTTTCCCTAGTAAACCGCACCTTTGGATTGGTGCAAAATGCCCTTTCCCTGATTACTTACGGTATTTTGCTAGTAAATTTCTCAGTTTGGGCAGTGGTGGTACTGATTCTGGCAGCTATGCCTGTATTTATTGCCGAAACAAAATTTGCTGGAGAAGCCTTTCGCTTATTTAGTTGGCGTGCGGCAGAAACCCGACAACAGCACTACTTAGAAAATCTATTAGCAAGAGAAGATTTTGTCACAGAAGTCAAACTTTACCAGTTGGGAGAGATGCTGCTAGGACGTTATCGCAGCCTATTTGAACAACTATATGGTGAAGACCGTGATTTAACTCTCCGGCGAGGATTGTGGGGATATCTCTTGAGTTTGGTCAGTACTGGTGCTTTTTACTTAGCTTATGCTTGGATTGTGCTGGAAACAGTGTTAGGTAAGATTTCCTTGGGAGATATGACAATGTATCTCACCGTTTTTCGCCAAGGACAATCTACTTTTTCCAATGCCCTCACCTCTATTGGAGGGATGTATGAAGATAACCTATATCTATCAAATCTCTACGATTTTCTGGAAGAAGAAGTACCAAAATCTTGGGGAAAGGCAACCATTGGTTTAAATCCCCAAGATGGTATCCGTTTTGAGAATGTCTCATTTACTTATCCGGGAAGTTCCAAGCCAGCATTGAGAAATATTTCGCTGCATCTCAAACCCAGAGAAAAACTGGCAATTGTGGGTGAAAACGGTTCCGGTAAGACTACTTTAATTAAACTACTTACCCGACTTTACACGCCAGACTCAGGGCGAATTTTCTTAGATGGCTTGGATTTGCAGGAATGGGATGTGGATGTGTTGCGGCGTCGTGTTGGTGTGATTTTTCAGAACTTTGTCCGCTACCAGTTTACTGTGGGGGAGAATATTGGCGTGGGCGATGTAGAACATCTTGAAAACAAAATACAGTGGAAAACTGCTGCTGAAAAAGGCATGGCCCAATCTTTTATTGACCAATTACCCCAAAGCTTTCAGACTCAACTTGGTCGTTGGTTTAAAGGAGGACAAGAACTTTCTGGGGGACAGTGGCAAAAAATTGCTCTTTCTCGTGCTTTTATGCGATCGCAAGCAGATATCTTGGTCTTAGATGAACCAACATCAGCAATAGATGCCCAAGCTGAGTTTGAGATTTTCAATCATTTTCGCGCTATTACTCAAAATCAGATGGTACTTTTGATTTCCCATCGCTTCTCGACGGTACGAATGGCTGACAAAATTCTAGTTATAGAAAACGGCGAAGTTATAGAACAGGGAACTCACGAAGAATTGTTACAGCTAGGAGGACGTTATGCCAAATTGTTTCTCTTACAAGCCGCCGGTTATCAATAGGAAAAGAAGTTAAAAGACTATGTGAATTGAGATAGCGATGCCTACAGTCGGCTGCGCCTACGCTCACTTTGTAAAAAGCACATAACATCTTTATCTAACCACGTTAAACTGTTCAGTAAATATGGCTCATTAGACAATCCATATCGTTAAACATTGCTACCCGATAAAATTATGCAAATAACAAAACAGCGATACTATACCCCAGAGGAATATTTAGAGCTAGAAGAATCTGCTGACTACAAAAGTGAATACATTGATGGGCAAATAATTCCTATGGCGGGTGGAACAGCAAATCACAATCGTATAGCTGGTAATTTCTATGCTGTGTTAAACTTCGCGTTCAGACAAGAAGAATACGAAGTGTTTAATAGCGATATGCGTCTGTGGATACACCAAAAGCGTATCTACACGTATCCAGATGTGACAGTAATAGTCGGTGAACCAGAATTTTTTAACAACCGTACAGATATTATTACAAATCCCCAAGTTATTGTTGAGGTTTTGTCTAAATCTACTAAAAACTACGATCGCGAAGATAAATTTCAGGCTTACCGAACTATTTCCACTTTCCAAGAATATCTATTAATTGACCAAACACGAATTCATGTAGATCAATTTTCCAAAACTGGGAAAAAGCAATGGGCGCTTCGTGAATATGATGAAGAAGATGAAGCGATCGCACTTGTAACTGTACCATTTGAGATTTCTCTACAAGATTTATACAATAAGGTGAAGTTTGAGGCTGTTGAGCCAGAAGGCGAAAGTGCTGATGTTGAGGGATTGGGGTAAAGTGCGTAGGCGTAGCCCATCGAAGATATCGCTTAATTTATCTCAATTGACAAAGGCGATCGCTTGTTTTTGCTCAAGTGAGAAGTGTTAAGAGTGCTTATACTAAATACTAGTCATTAAATCTTTGTTGTCTGCGGCTAGCAAAATTATGTTGAAGACGATAAAAATAGAGAATTTCCGTAGTTTTCAATCTTTCGAGCTTCAGCAGCTTGGTAGAGTAAACCTGCTCGTTGGTAAAAATAATATCGGTAAAACATCAATACTAGAAGCAATTCAACTTTTATGCTCACGGAATAATCTTGATCCACTACGTAAGACAATGACTAACCGGAGTGAATATTTTTTTGATGATGAGCGTAGTGAACGTAGGTTAAGGTCAGATCAAGACCTTGATGTTCGCCACCTTTTTTATGGTCACGAAATTGAACTGGGGAGCAAATTTTCAATAACAGGTACTAATGGCAATATTCAAGAGGAGCTTGTTGTATCAATAGAAGAACGCAAAATTTCTTCAACAGAGCAACTTAGCTTATTGCCTGAGTTTCTATATGATGAAGTGTCAGATGCATTAAGGGAACTAGACTTCAGTATTAACTGGAATTATGGGCGAGAAGAAAAGCCTTGGAGATTACCGCTATCAGCTAATGGTGGACTTCCTATAGAGGATTATCCTCGCCAATTGCGTAAATATACTAAAAATTCAGTACCAAAAATACAATTTATAACATCATCTTCTTTAGAAACCGAGAAGATGATAGAACTATTTGATCAGATAGTACTAACGCCTGAAGAAAAACTTGTAGAGCAGGCACTTCATAGAATAGACTCTAAAATTCAACGGATTGCTCCAGTTAGTTCTCGAAAGTCCAGGTATTCCTTAGATTCGAGGGGCGGTTTTTTTGTACTTCTTTCTGATAGTAATCAGCGTGTACCAATTGGTAGTATGGGTGATGGTATTTGGCGTATCTTAGGACTCGCACTCGCTACAGTGTGTGCTAAAGATGGATACTTATTTGTTGATGAGATTGATACCGGACTCCATTTTACAGCTATGTCTGATATGTGGAAACTGATTTGGGAAACAGCCAAAAGATTAAATGTGCAAGTTTTCGCAACTACACACAATAGTGATTGTTGGACAAGTTTAGCTACTATTGCAGAGCAGGAAAACGCAAATGAGGATGGTATTAGAATTCACAGAATTGAGAAAGGTAAAGAAACAAGTGTAGTCTTCACTGAACCTCAAATTGTCATTGCTGCCGAAAGAGAAATTGAGGTACGTTAGTAATGGCAAAAGCTTATAAACCCAAGAAACTGTTAGTAGAAGGACAAGAAGATTTACGAGTTATACCAGAATTAATAGAAAAAAACGGAATTCGTTGGGGTGAGAATAAAAGGGAAGCAATTGTATCAATACAAGATTGCGAAGGTTACGAAAACATTGATGCAAACCTTATATCTACTGAATTACAAGCATCAGGACTCACCCATTTAGGCGTGATAATAGACGCAGATGAAGATTTGCCTGCACGTTGGACAAGCATAAGAAATGCTTGTTTGCCAAGTATCCCCGACATTCCTGAAGAAATATCAGAGGCAGGACTTATTCACGTTACAAAAAATGGAATTAAGTTTGGTATCTGGATTATGCCAGATAACCAAATGAGAGGTATGTTAGAGAGCTTTTTAGGTTATATGATTAGAGATGAAAGCGAAACTATTTGGCAATATGCTCAGGAAGTAGCACAAGAAGCAAAAAGCAAAGGAGCATCATTCAAAGATTCTTATCTTGATAAAGCTAAAATTTACACTTGGCTAGCATGGCAAGAAGAGCCAGGAAGACAACTGCATCAAGCAATAAAGTATGAAATTTTGAATTCTCAACATCCAAAGGTGCAGACCTTTTTAATATGGTTTAAAAATCTGTATAACTTATAATATTTTGCTATTTTAAAAACGCAATTTGTAGAAATTCCCTTAGCACAGGTGTTATATCTTCTTCCCGCCAGACTATGGCCGTTTCTACTAATGGTGTTTTCTCCTCCAGAGTACGATAAACTACACCAGTTCTCTGAAGATTTTGCAATGAAGACGGTGCGATCGCAATCCCCATTCCTGCTGAAACCAATCCGATAATCGTCTGCATCTGAATCGCTTCTTGAGTTACTTTTGGGCTGAAGTCTCCTTGCTGACAAAGGCTTACGATTTGGTCGTAAAGTCCGGGGCCCAAATGGCGAGGGAACATGATAAAGTTTTCGTTTACTAGCGATCGCACTGAAATCTTTTCTTGTTCAGCTAAAGAATGAGTTTCCAACATAGCGACAATTAACGCTTCTTGCTGAATGCACTCTTGATTGAGTGTCTTGTCTTCTAAGGGCGGATGGGCAAAACCTACATGAATGTGCCGATTCTGTAGCGCTTGCTCCTGCTGAGTTGTGGTTAATTCTTGCAATACCAACTCTACTTCTGGAAACTGTTCTCTAAACCGCCGCAAAATCACAGGAAGCAAATCGTAAGTTACCAAACTGGTAAACCCAATTCGTAATTGTCCCTTTTCACCTCTTCCCGTTTTTTGGGTTAGCTCAATTGCTTTTTGGAGTTGAGCTAAAAGTTGATAAGACTCTTGCAAAAAAACTTCCCCTGCTTCTGTTAGTTGTACTTGTCGTTTGGTTTTACGGTGAAACAGTTCTACTCCCAATTGCTTCTCTAATTGCTGAATTTGCTGGCTTAAGGGCGGTTGAGCAATGTGCAATCGCTCGGCGGCTCTACTGAAGTGCAGTTCTTCAGCGACAGCAATAAAGTAGCGCAGATGTCGCAGTTCCATCTTTTTGATATTTTATAAGTTTCAATTATCTATAAATATATAAACGCAGAGAGGCGCAAGGTAGCGCAGAGGTTTTAGAGAATTTGTAACAAAAACTAGAGGTGCAATCGCTATTATTAATGCTGATTTACGCATAAAATTTCTTGATATTCATACTAAAAAAAGTATTGCTAGCTACAATAATTATGTGGAAATAATTTGTTAATTATAATATAAAAATGTATCATTTAATATGCTATATTATTCACTTTTAAAAGTAGTAATTGAGGGTTTTATGGATATTTTAAAAAACTCAGATATTATGTATAAATTATTTAAACTTAGCTTTATATTTCAATTTGCCTACAAATCCTGCCACTATGCTTGCTCTAGCAATACATTCATTTAAATTATAAAAAATTAAACTTTATCCAAGTTAGTGCTATATATTTCACTGGCTAAGATTTGAAAAATAGTAATTATTGCTTCTTAAATAATGAGTAAGAGTCATTCAAAAAATATCATTCATAGCGCCGAACAATCTTCTATTTTTCTCATCTTCAATGCCCTATGCCCCATAACCTATGCTCAATACCTTAATTGCATACTTCTATGGGATTAGAAGTATCCACACCAACCCAAACAAATACCCCTACCAGGTTAAACTAGGTCTGGTAACAACTGCTCCACGTTCCTTATGAGGCTTTTATGGGAGCTAACCTCAAACAGATTGCCAACTATTTAGACAACCTTGGTTGGGACTACCGTTTTGATGATGAAGAAGACCGAATTATAACAGGTGTAGAGGCTGATAACCTAGAAGATTTCCTAATAGTTGTCCAACTGGATGAAGAAGGAAAATTTTTTCGGGTATTTGCCCCTCAAGTTCTGGGAGGAATCCAAGACCATCCTCACAAGGCAGCTATCCTTCAGACAATGCTTGCCATTTCCTGGGAAACCAAAATGTTGCAATGGGAGTATGACCCATCCGATGGTGAAATTCGTGCCATTATTGAGTTTCCTTTAGAAGACTCGATTCTTACAGAAAAACAATTTCACCGTTGTCTGAGTGGATTAATTCAGATTGTGGATGGCATAGCAATACCTCGCTTGACAGAAGTGATGGCAACAGGTCTCGATCCGGGGAATATAGAACTTGGGGAAAGACTGTTACTCAGTATTCAAGAAGAAGCCCCAGGATTGTTAGATTTACTAGAAAAAGCAATGGAAGCACGAAAAAAGCGAGGAAGTTTTCCTAGTGAGTGAGACGGATCATCACTTAAATAGCTATACTCCAAAGTGATACCCTCACTATATACTGAAATTTTCTGGGGCTGGATATTATGACATCCTATGCAACCTCCTCTGCCAAAGCGGAAATGAGCGAACTCCGGCGGTTGAAAACCTTACTACCACCAGAACTGCAAAGCTGGGTTACGGTAGAAGGCACAACTGAGGTCAATCCACCCCTGGTTCGCTGCGAAGAAATTGGGAAAGACCAGGTAGAAATTCAAATTGATTTAGTGAAATGGGATGCCCTCGCAATGGATCAGCGTAATCTGCTGTTCTGGCATGAGGTTGCTCGCGTTCAAAATGACACAATTCCTAAAGATGGTTGGGAAATGGCAGCTCTAGCCATCGGTTTAGGTGGTGCTGTAGGGGAATTGTGGGTACAAGATGGATTGCTGCTGGTGTTAGCTTTGTCGCTTTGTGGCGTGTCAGGCTGGCGACTCTACCAAAAGAATAATGGGGAAAAGCAACTAAGAGAATTGCTCAATGCTGATGAGAAAGCGATCGCTTTAGCAACTCGTTTTGGTTATAGCCTTCCCAATGCCTACAAGAGTCTTGGTAGCGCCTTGAAAACCCTGATTGATAATACTCCTAGTAAGCGCCAACGAGCGAGATACGAAGCAAGACTCTCTGCCCTCAAACGCAGTGCCAATAAGGCAAAAGCTAAATCCAAAGCTCCAGATGAGGGCGCACTATAGCAACCAGAAATTAGGTTGGGTGGGTATTGCCTACCCCCGAAATACCTAAATCAATTTGAGTTTGACGAACCTCTCCCTGCCTTGAACTTTAGTTCAAGTTTCTCTCCGAGTCAGGGAGGCAAGATTTTACGTAATAAAACCTCTTAGGGTCTCAATACTTCTCGGGTTTTGGGGAAAAGGGGAAAGGGAAAAGGGAAAGAAAAACCTTTAACCCTTACCCTTTACCCTTTACCCCAAACCCGATTCCGAGTTAAAAATGCACAAAGCGAGAAGTATTGCTTAGGGTCTTTTGATTCGGCTCATGAGACTGCCTACTAAGGGGGCCGCTGCCTGCCTAATTAGCGGCAACAGCCCAATTACCATTTCATAAAATCTTACTTTTTTCTTGACTACATCTTTATCAAACTAAAATTTTACAACTGGTTCAGCATTTTATGCGTTTGGGGGATCACGCGCACGTGCCTGACAAACCCCTTCATCAAAGCTTGCCACGTCAAAACTTGATCGCTGGAAGGCGCAAGTACAGGTATTGGAGAAAATTGTTCTGATACTGCCAAAGGCGTAACAGGTTGTAAAAATACTGGGATATCTGGACTAACCTTTGCCACCAACGAAGCTGAACGTTCCAACTCGGCGGGATCTGTGTTTTGAGACACAATTATCTTGACAAAAACATTTAAATATGAGTCATGACATAACTGGAGAAATTTACTATGTTCTTGCCAATGACTTTCGCCGCTAACACTGGGCAATTTGAAATCCATACCTACAGAGTCTAAGTATGGGATAATCATTGCTAGTTGTTCTGGGCGATGTCCGCCAGTTTCTAAGTATATAGGTAGACCAGTTATGGCTCGCACTTGTGGTAGAAACTGCGTTAGAAATGAGGCATGAAGAAGTGGTTCGCCGCCAGTTAAGCTAATGCTATCGTGTAGAGAAGGCAGATTTTGCTGTTCCACCCATTCGATTAATGTGGGTAATGGAACGGGGTTAGAGTAGATTTTAAAGTCGCGCAATCCAGGCGATCGCTCTATCCGACAAGTAGTAGGTGCACTCCAAGTGTGGGCACTATCACAAAAGTGACAGCGCAAATCACACAAAGCAAAACGAATAAATATCTGACGTGTCCCTACATTCAGTCCTTCCCCTTGAATGGCAGAAAAGACCTCAATCAGGCGTGCGGTAGGTGTAACCGTATTTTTAGCAATCATTTGATCAGAGCAACGCGATCGCGCTGCGTCGGCACAACAGCAAGGATGTTTTTTGGCTTCTTGTTCTATTGTGAATCGTCGCTAGCGATCTCCAATCTCAGCCCCGGTAAATAGCAGTTAGTCCTGATTACCACTAATTCCGATATTAGGTTAAGTAATTTTGTAGGACAAAGTAATGTTTGGCATATTACATTATACATGGCAACGAAAGTGCAGAGCTTCATGACTAGCCAACCGACAGAGGTCGATTTTCCAGTTAATTCCCTAAACGACATGGCTATAGTGCAGGTGCCGACGCGGTTGAGCGTGCTGGAGGCTTTAGGCTTTAAGCAAACCTGCCAAGGCTTAATTGGGCCCAATTCACATCCTAAGCAAATCATCATTGACTTTCACCAAACTACTTTTATCGATAGTAGTGGTTTAGGTGCCCTGGTAAGTAATTTTAAATACGCTCAGACTAAGGGGATTACATTAACACTGCGGAATGTAACACCTCAAGTCATGGCAGTCCTAAAACTCACAGGGTTGGATCAGGTTTTTGCTTTAGAGCTTCTGGGGGATGGGTCGTTAATAGAACAAGATGACGTAGTAGATAATCGGAAGACAACTTCCCGTAAAGTAGAGCAGTTACCCACTACTCACCCTTCTATGGCATCTTGGATGAAACGGTTCTTAGATATTGTCGGGTCAGTGATTGGTTTATTAATTACAGGAATTTTATTTATTCCAATTGCGATCGCGATTCAAATTAACGATCCCGGGCCCATTTTCTTTAGTCAAATTCGTTGTGGTTGGATGGGTAAGCGGTTTAAAATTTGGAAATTCCGCTCTATGTGTGTGGATGCAGAAGCGAAGAAATCTGAAGTTAAAAACCAAGTGCAAGGTGCTTTTTTCAAGAATGAGAATGACCCCAGAATTACTAAGGTAGGGCGCTTTTTACGGCGAACTAGTCTTGATGAATTACCCCAATTTTGGAACGTCCTCAAAGGAGAGATGAGTTTAGTAGGCACTCGACCACCTACACCCGATGAAGTGGAACGCTATGAAGTACCGGAGTGGCAACGTTTAGATGTAAAACCCGGCATGACTGGCGAATGGCAAGTAAATGGACGTTCTACAGTCCGTAGTTTTGAAGATGTAATTCGTCTGGATTTGCAGTATCAAAAAAATTGGAGTTTAGTGTACGATTTAAAGCTAATTTTCAAAACTATAGCTATTCTGTTTAATAGAAACAGTGGTGCTGTTTAGCTAATTATCCTTATTCACAATTTTTAGGTAACTCGCAACTCTCACGATATTCTTAAATACACCCAAGCCTAAAATAACCTGAGTTCGGGTTAAGCATTGTGAGATAAAAGCCATTCCATCTGAAGG